>NZ_CP064925.1 GCF_018336915.1 Acaryochloris marina S15
GGAGACAAGGTCAAAACCGAGTATTTTGGCAACTATTGGTGATGTTAATACCGATCTATACACTTATCAAACTTTGTATTGGGTTGGCAGACTCCATCAGGCCCTGCTGTCCGATCAGTTTCAGCTATACGCTCAACCGATTCATTCCCTCAAGGGTCAACCAGAAATCAAGGGATATGAAATACTGCTACGCTTAAACGACCAGCAAGGAATTTCTTCCCCTGGAATGTTTTTACCAATGGTAAAACAGTATGACTTTATGACCCAGATTGATCAGTGGGTGATTGAGCACCTGCTACGAGCGCTTTCAAAAAGGCAAGCCAAGAATCAAGATAAATCCTCATTCTTCATCACTCTATCTGCTGCTACTTGTAAAAGCGGAAGAATCTCTGATTATATCCAGCAGCAATTAAGCAGATATGATTTTCCTGCTGAACGGGTTACTTTCCTCATCTCAGAAACCACTGCATTGAAGCATCTATCCAAAACAACAACCCTGTGCAACTCACTTAAAGCTTTGGGCTGTCACATCGCATTGAATGATTGCGGGAGTGATATCTCAGCCTTTAGCCAACTAAGGACGATTGGGGCAAATTACGTGAAAATTGATGGCAGTTTAGTCGAAGGCATCACCACTGATCCTGTCATTCAAGAAATTGTGGCATCGATACAGGAAGTAGCCAAAGTCATGAAGATGCAAACAATTGCTGAGCAGGTTGAATCATATTCCACCCTTAAAGCACTATCAGAATTAGGGATAGATTATGCTCAAGGACATTGTTATGAACGAGCAACACCACTCAAACAAATCCTAACGTAATTTCTTTTCTTACTAAGAACTCTCCCTTCGTCAATGAAAAGTGAGACATCAATAGAGCAATCAATTTTTTATCCATAAAAACTAACCACGTTGTTTAGCAGCATCCCTGTTGATTGGACGGAAGGTGGAACTTCTGCATTCCTCTGGTTTGCCAGGAACTGCTTCCAAGCCGCAGTAATAGTGGAAGGTGCAACACCAACAAGCATTGCTAACAAGTTATTTGGAATTCTTTGGATCTCTTCCAGACTGAACTGTTGGCTAAACATTACTAATATAGCGATTCCCCTATTGAGGGGGGAGCTGATCTCACAGATTTCCTTTAATTGTTCAATGTTCTTTATCCGATTCTGAAAGCACTGAAGCGCATCTCGTCAGTTTTAGGAATTTCATATTCAACTGCTCCTAATACATGGATACTGATACATTCTGGGGTCAAATGGACCTCCAATAGCTGCACCAGGGCCAATGTACTCTGCATAGTATTTCTTTTGGAGAATAACACCTGTTTGTTGATGATTCACAATCGACCATAGATGTCCGTTCTGTAGGATTTCAATAGATAGATGCTCTCGCATATTTGGAGAAGCTACTTATGTTGTGACATAAGTGAAATAATGAATAAATGCTAGAAATATGAATTTTTAGGAGTAAGATACTTTGACTATTATCATCAGAGTTATATTTATTCTAGTAAAGATTAGAATAGGATATTACTTGTCTGTTCAATGTATCTATAGCCATCATAATATTGACTATTATTTTTTCATCCGTAATAATACGGCAAAATAAATTTTAATTAATATATAATTCAGTACTAATAAGCTCTATACAAAGTATACATATGAATAGTATGAAAGCCTTTACTGTTGCTTAAGTGCAGCTATTTAATGGATTATTTTGTGATATTTATAACTTATACATCGCAATAGATTTATGCTTGTCGTTACCTGACAGAAGTCTTTCTATGAGTTTAAAAAATCTTAGACTAAATACAATTTTTACAACTAGACTAGATTGAAGATCTACATCTGAATAGGTTGGAAAAAGTGAAGGCAATTGCGACCTTGTTCCTTGGCCATATATAGAGATTGATCTGCCAGTTCAATTAATTGAGAGGGAGCGATTTCTTTCTTTGGAATAACACTGGCTACCCCTAAACTGAGACTATCCAATGACCCACTGAGGAAGATATATGAGGAATATGGAGTGCTTCAATTTCTGCTCTGATGGCCTCTGCAACATGGACAGCCCCCGATTGATCTGTGTTAGGTAACACTACTGCAAATTCTTCCCCACCATACCGAGCCACACAGTCTGCTGGCCGCTTGGCAACTGTCTTAATAGCATGGGCTACTGCTGTAAACAGTGATCTCCAGCCGGGTGACCATAGGTATCGTTATAGGCCTTAAAGTGATCGACATCGCATAGGATTAAAGAAAGGGGTTGCCCTTCCCGCATTAATCGGACCCACTCAGACATAAATACTGTGTCAAATCGACGTCGGTTGCTAAGCTTAGTCAAGCTGTCTATTACAGCAATATTTTCAAGTTTACGGTTTGCTATTGTTAACTCTTTGGAGATTTTTTTCAAAGATTCGTTCTTCTCTCTCAATTCTGAGCGTAAATTTTGTCGTTCTAGAGCGAATTGAATTGAACAACATAATACAGTGGCGTCAAAATGTCCTTTGAATAGACAATCTTGTGCTCCATGCTGCAATAGGTGAAGTGCTTGCAATGGGTCCAGATTGCCACTGAGAATAATCAGAGGCATTTCAGGGAAGGTCAGCTGAATTTGTTGAAATGCTTCTAGGCCATGGGCATCAGTTAAAGATAGATCAAGGAGTATGAGGTCGAAGGCAGGATGATGGTGAAGTCGAGCTATCCTTCTGCCAATGTCTTCTATGTTCAAGAGTAGCGGAAAAAACTGTGACGGCCCTCCAGTAATTCTTTGATGATTTCAACATCTTGTTTATCATCTTCAATCATCAAAATCCGAGTATCACCAATCTGCATCGCCTTACTCCCTATTCTTTTTAGACAATGGCACATGCATATTAAGTATGAACTCAAAAAAATTTGTTAATTCCATAATGTTTCTCATCTCTCAGAATAATGTCTGCATATCTATAGTGAATTGAAAATTAACAGAAAATACAACTAATGATGAAGTAAAGATTCAGTTAAGATCTTCTGTGCTATTGCTACTGTTATTCAATAAATTGATGCTTTACTAATCATGCTAAGTATCTTATATTCTTAGTCCTAAAATTAACCTCAATAACTAATAAGAATTGACTTGATACCAATTAGTACCTAAGAGTATAATTTTAATTATTTGCTAACCCAACTCAGTATTGGGTTTCACGAGTTTGAGAGTTACACCTTCAGGCACAGCTTGGTATAAGCTACAAATACCTAGCCTATAAAAACTCTATTTAAATTTAATGTTCGTCAATTAACTAACATCAAGAAGAGATGTTTTCTGTTAATTTTTTATTCACATAAGAAATATAATTGCATTATTGCTTGGAGGCAATGAAATAGATTTGCCGAAAATGTTCTTTACTTCATTCGATTGTCGTTTAATTTAGGTAGATGCTGGAAGTTAGTTGTTTTCTATAACGGGCATATTAATAAGAAGTAGTTTAGATGGAACTAATTTAGTGCATCGATGATTGGGACAACATCTTCTACAAAAGTTCAGCATTTTCTTGTTATTGAAGATGAATTAGGGAAGCGTACAATTCCACTACTGGAAACGACTTGTTCTATTGGCCGAGATCCCAGCAACTCGATTGTGATTCAATCACCATCAGCATCTCGTCAGCATGCTTTACTGATGAGGGTCACGATGCCTGATACCGATAGCCACATGTTTCGCTTGATTGATGGAAACCTCCAAGGTAAACGCAGTAAGAATGGTTTGAAAGTTAATGACCATACTTGTACCACACATGATTTGAATCATGGTGATGAAGTCATTTTTGGCGAGGATGTGCGGGCCAGATATTACATGACGAACAATATCGCTGATGTGCATTTTCTAGAGTCTTGTGCTGCTGATGAAGTCACGGGCTTTTTGTCTAATCTTCATAATCCAATGCAGACCTTAACGCAATCAGGTGAGGTACTTGCTAGCTTTAATGAGGCTGCTATTGTCCGTTTAGCATCTTTCCCAGAGCTCTTTTCTAACCCCATCATCGAAATTAACTTAAAAGGCAAAACTACTTATTTAAATCCCGCTGCCGTAGCCCAATTCCCTCAACTACGGGATCTTCAATCTAAACACCCAATATTGGAGGGGTTAGTCACATTAATTGCCAAGGATCATGAAAAGTTTTTTGTTAGAGAAGTAGAAATAGGAACCCAAGTTTTTGAGCAATCCGTTCACTTTATTGCTGAGAGTGATCTGATTCGAAGTTATATCGTTGATATTACAGAACGAAAGTTAACGGAAGCGGCTTTGAATGATAGTGAGCGCCGATTTCGGGCTATTTTCAATCAAACCTTTCAGTTCTCAGGTCTTTTGAAGCCTAATGGTATTTTGTTGGAGGCTAATCAAACTGCTCTGGAGTTTGGTGGTCTCCATTTAGAAAATGTGATCAATTGTCCACTCTGGGAAACTCGATGGTGGACCAATTCAACAGAGACTCAAAGTCGGCTCCAGAATGCTGTATTGGAGGCGGCTAAGGGAAAGTTCGTTCGGTATGAGGTGGATGTACTTGGAGCCAAGGACAAGGTGACAACCATCGATTTTTCTTTAAAGCCCGTCCGTGATGAACTCGGTGTTGTCGTGTTGCTGATTTTCGAAGGTCGAGATATCAGCTATCACAAGCAAGTTGAAGCAGACTTACAGCAGGCACATAGCGAACTTGAGTTAAGAGTGCAACAACGAACAGCTGAGCTCAAGCAGAGTAATGAGCAATTAAGAAGCGAAATTGGTGAACGTGAGCGTGCCGAAACAGCTTTGCAATCGAGTGTTGCCACTAATCGGGCCTTGATCAATGCAATGCCCGATTGGATGTTTCGCATTAATAGGGATGGTATTTTCGTCAATTATAAAGATGCCTTGAACACCAAGTTCCCCCTTCCAACTGAAGAGTTTTTAGGTCAGTCCCTAGAAAGGATCTTTTGCCAAGACACGGCACAACCGTTTTTTGACTGTATTCAAGCAGCATTTACCACTAAGGAGATGCAGCTACTCGAATATCAACTGGAGTCTGAGAGTAACCTTTGCTTTTTTGAAGCTCGGATTGTAGTGAGTGCCGAGAATGAAGTGATGGCTGTAATTCGCGATATCACTGACCGCAAACGGGCTGAAGACGATATCCGCACAGCCCTGACCAAGGAACGGGAACTCAACGAACTCAAGTCTCGCTTTGTCGCTATGACCTCCCATGAGTTTAGAACCCCCTTGGCAACTATTTTGTCTTCGGCGGAGCTGTTGGAGCATTATGGCCACAAGTGGGACGATACTCGGAAGCTCAAGCACTTGAAACAAATTCAACAATCTGTAGAACATATGACAGGCCTGTTAAATGATGTGCTTCTACTGGGTAAAGCAGAATCAGGGAATCTCGCCTTTAAACCCATCCACATGCACCTAACAGATTTTTGCAGAGGTCTAGTAGAAGAGCTGCAGATTACTACGAATACTCATGAGATTGTATGCCAGTTGCAAGAACAAACTACAGAACTACATATGGATGAGAAATTGCTTCGGCATATCTTTACGAATTTACTCTCTAATGCAATTAAATACTCCCCCCAAGGAGGACGAATAGATTTTGGTTTGGCCTTTGAAAATGACTATGCAATCTTCAATGTCCAAGATCATGGTTTAGGGATTCCCCAAACGGAGTGTGATCGCGTTTTTAATTCCTTTAATCGGGCCAGCAATGTTGGCAATATTTCAGGGACAGGATTGGGGTTGGCTATCGTGAAACGTTCTGTTGATTTGCATGGGGGTGAAATCTCACTCACTAGTCAAGAAAAGGTCGGAACCACCTTTACTGTACGACTGCCAGTAGGGGGAATTAACGGGATTGGGGAAAACAAATTTCAAATGACGTTCCAGCCTCTCGCTTGACAGTTATGGTACCTGAAATCTGTTTTGTTAAGGTGTTAAGCATCCGTAAGCCCAAAGTGTGGGATCTTGCAACGTTCAGGTTAGCGGGTAAACCAATACCGCTATCGAAAATTTTCCACCTGTAAATGTTTCCGGGTTAACTTGCCAAGCCTGAGTTTTGGAGGTTTTACAATGGTTTCACTCCACTCAGATTGGAAGGCATCTCTTTTTGTCAAAGTCAAAATTGTACTCAGTGATGACTACGGCAATGTCTTACCAGCAAGTTTCGCCAGAAGAATAAGGGGATAAGCTAGTCTGAACGAGTAACTCGCGCCTTAACTGTACTGAGAACTGCGGAACTAAATGGCCAATAGCAGCAGCTCTGGCTCCCTCAAACCAATGCAGAGTAAGTGAACCCGGAATAATTTACAGGTGGGATTTTTCTAAGCTGTGTCGCCAACCAAGCAACTTATTTGGGTGAATGTGCTGACGCCATTTGAACAGTTTAGGGGTTAGGGAGAGATGCCTAGGAGATTCAGATGGGTCAGCAGGGAGCGTTCTATAGGGGTGGGGTTTATATTGAGAAATAAGGGTATTTGGTGAACAATGATTTCTGAAGGTAGAAAGACATGGTTAGGGCTTTACTCAGGTTTGGTTCTGGGGATTTCGACTTACTTGAGATTTTGCGGAGAGGGCCAGATGCTTGGAACCAGTGGCGTGAGAAAAATCCTAATCAGGAGATAAATCTCAGTGGTGCAAAACTCAACGGTGCCAATCTCCACAGTGCCGACCTCCACAATGCAAAACTAAGCAGTGCAAAACTCAACGGTGCCGATCTCCGCAGTGCCGACCTTAGCGATGCAAAGCTCAACGATGCGAACCTCACCCGTGCAAAACTAAGCAGTGCAAAACTGAACAATGCGAACCTCGTTGGTGCCAACCTTTTTGGTGCCCACCTCTTCAATACTGATTTCACGAATGTCAACCTCAGACGTGCCGAACTATTCGGTGCTATTGTTTTTGAAGAAACTAAGATTGATCCTAAATGGCTTCCTAAACCTCATCCAAGATGAGATCTGGAGTTTTTAGATCTTGGGTGTTTTTGCATAGATTCTTTTCGGGGCTTATGCGAAATACCTTCTATATATCAACAGTTTTGATTCTTTTGATTAATTCTCAGTAAAAAAGGGCTCTTGTCCTCTTTTGTCGTCATAAAAAGTTATTTTTAACGTCTTTCTCTAGCTTTTTGCATAGCAATTTCAGCATTTTTCAAAGTAATATCAACCACATCATCAGCTGCCTGACCATAGCCAACACCAATGCTACCTGTGATAGTGATTTCATGATCTTGAATTGCAAAAGGCTGTTCAAGGCAAAATAACACTTTCTCCACAAATAAATCTACCTGTTTTTCATCTGTTAATTTGCTAAAAAGAATAGCAAATTGATCTCCTCCTAAACGAGCTAACATATCGTCGGGATTGATTACCTCCTGTAGCTTTACAGCTAATTGTTTCAATAGTTCATCCCCAACACAGTAGCCAAAAGAGTAATTAACCTCTCTAAAGTGATCGCAATCGATATAGAGCACGGCGAATTTATAAGATTTATCCATCTTGGCTAAAAATAGAGACTGTTCCAAACGCTTCAAGAATGAAGCTCTATTGGGGATATTTGTGAGTAGGTCATAATGACTTGTTTCTAATAAGCGGGTGTTCGAAAGTTTCAATTTACTATTCTGCTCAATGACCCATTCTTGGAGTTGGTTATTCAAACCCAGGATTTTTTCTTGAGCTGATTTTAATAAAAGCTGATTATGCACCCGTGCTAATACTTCTTCAACTTGAAAAGGTTTTGTGAGATAGTCTACCCCTCCCACATCAAAGGCTTTGACTTTATCTAAGGGATCGTCTAAAGCACTAAGGAAAATAATGGGAATATTTGCTGTTTGGGGATTCCGTTTTAGTTGAACACAAACTTCATACCCATTTAGATCTGGCATGAGGATATCTAATAGGATTAAATCGGGTAGGAGAGAGTCTACAGAGTTTAACGCCATTTCACCACCCGTTGCTTTTCGAACAGAATAGCCCTGAATAGACAACATGCTAGAGAGCAACCGCAGATTTTCTAACGTGTCGTCGACAATCAGAATCTCACTGGGAAGTAATTGGGTGGCTGGACTGGAGAGATCCATATTCAGATTAGTATGGAGTTCATTCATGGTTGGTTTTAAAGTGCGATGGGTCAAATTTGGTTGCATCATTCCATCAAAGCGTCCATCAACTGAACGATTTTCTCGAATTGATAATTCTCAACCCAGTTGGTCAAAGCTATGGCTAAAGATTGATGCTCTGAAGGGATTTGCTCAATGAGTTGTAAAAGGAGGACATCGTTTCCTTGACTCGCTCTTTGACCGATGCCCTTTATCCAATCTGGTGGCATGATCCTTAAGCTCTCTGGATCAAGATTTCCATGATTATGGGGTTGGTCTTTATTCTGGGTATCGTGCTTTTGAAGAGAGTCTTCTGTTATATATTTCACTCCAAGATGGGCTGCGATTTTCTGTATCAGTTCATTTTGTTGAAAGGGTTTGCGTACAAAATCATCACATCCTGCATCAAATATTTTTTGTTTGTTTTCTTCAAATACACTTGCTGTCAGGGCAATCACAACAGTCTCCTTCCCTTGAGAAGTCGCCTTAATGTGTTGTGTTGCCTGGTAGCCATCCATTTCAGGCATACGTATATCCATCCATATCAAATGGGGCTGCCACTCTTGCCAGATTTTTATCGCTTCTCGACCATTCTTGGCTTCTCGCACTGAGAAGCCCATCAAACATAGGAAATCAACGAGGGGAGCTCGATTCGTTTGCTCATCATCAGCAACAAGAAGGCGAAATTCAGGTTGATTGGGGGCCACACAAACAGGCTGAACCATCGCTTCACTGTCAGTGTCTGTCGGCATACCATTGGTAATCACTAAGGGAATATGAAAGACGAATGTAGAGCCTTGTCCTTTTTGGCTATTGACGGAGAGATCCCCTCCCATCAGTCGTACAAACTTCTTGCTAATACTGAGTCCTAAGCCCGTACCTTCTCTTGATTCCAAGCCAATATCACCCTGCTCAAATGCAAGAAAGAGTTTATCCAGGCTTTTAGAATCTATTCCAGGACCTGTATCACTGATAGCAAACGTCAAAGTCTGAGCGTCTACAGAAACATATAAGTCGATCTGCCCCTTTTGAGTAAATTTGATGGCATTACCCAGAATGTTAATCAACACTTGACGGAGCTTACCTTGATCCGCCTTGATATATCGAGGGACAAGGGCTTGTCCATGAAAATAGAGTTGCAGCTGCTTGCTTGAGGCTTTGAGGCTAAACAGCTCTTCCAACTCGATGAGCAAGTTGTATAGGTCAAAGCTGACAGGCGTGAGATGGAGTTGACCTGACTCAATTTTGGCCATTTCCAACACATCATTGATTAATGCTAGAAGGTGTTTCCCACTGCGGTTAATCGTATTAACGTACTTGGTATCCTGCACCCCTAGGTGTTGAGAGCGCTGCATCAGCTGGGCATAGCCTAAGATGGCATTAAGAGGGGTACGGAGTTCATGGCTCATATGGCTTAAGAAATCGCTTTTTGAGCTATTAGCCCTTTCTGCCTCCTCTTTCGCAGCTTTGAGTGCTTTAGTTTGTTTTTGCGAATGGGCTAATAGCTCAGCTTGCTGTACTGCTACCCCTAATTGGGTCCCCACCTGAGTCATGATTTGGGTCGCTGATGAGTCCCAATGGAAAGGAGCAGCATCTTGAGTCGCCATAAGTAATCCCCATAAATGCGTACCATCGACAATGGGAACCACGAGATAAGATCCGATGTTTAATCGCTTTAAGACTTTAAGGGTATAAGGATCAAATCCAAACTCATTGACATCTGTGATCGTTCGACAACGCACTTCTTGACTGGGGTCTCCCAAGGCAAATTCGTAAAGATAGGTTTGACTCAGTATTTGTTTTAGGCCCTTTGGGGGAGAAATCTCTACAGTCTTAGCTCCCGGATGAGCAGCTTTAAGAGCCATGATGGAGGGGCTATTCTGGCTCACCGACTCAGCGACTAACGTCCCGCTCCAATCGGATTTAAACTGATATACCAAAGTCCGATCGCAAGCAATAACCTGCTTTAATTCTTGAGTCGTATCGACGAATATAGTCTGTATATCTAAGGTCTTTCGCATGCGCTGAATGATCCCAGAGAGGGCATGTTCTCGTTCAGCAGCTTTTTTCAATTCAGCCGTTCGTTCTTGGACAAGGGTCTCTAAACCATCATTGAGATTGCGGAGTTCAACTTCGGCTCTTTGGCGTTCCTGAATTTCTTTTTGTAAGGCTTGATTGACTGTTTCCAGTTGTTCTGGCGTTTTCAAGGATAAGAATTTGGGAAGTAACGTTGCCATTTCCGTAGCTGTATAGCAGGAGACTAGAGCAGTGATAGCTTGCTCAGTCCCAGACAGCCAGTAGGCAGGGTGCCATAAGGTCCAAATTTCCAGTAAATGGCCTGTACCACAGAGAACAATGAATGCTCCAAACAACAGAAAAATATTCTGAAAAGGGACATCGCTCCTTTTGGAGACGAAGTAGAGCAACATCACAGGAATGGAAAAGTAAGCCACTGCAATTAGTAAATCACTGATTACATGTAGACCTACCAAAGGAGTTTGCCAAAGGTAACAATGACCGTGAGGCATGTATTGCTCTGGGGAAAACAGATTTTTTAAAGTATTCCAAAGACTATTCATATATCCTGGCAAGTGATTGACATAAAAAAATAGTCACTAACACCGACTTGTCTTCTGATATTTCTTTCTCAAACTGATTGTTCTGAATTGGAGATGAATAGCCGCTTTACATCAGTTAAAGCTTGCCCCAAAAAAGATATGAATATGCATTAATCCTAGATATTCAGTTGATTTAGATAGATGCTTGGAGATCATTCCTAAAGACTGGGAATGCTGAGATCTAAATGGGTTGAGCATCCGGCCACTTTGGATATCAGTAGGGGGAAGTTTCATTAATGGCAGATCAACTAACTGCAACAACGGTGCAGCAAACACAAGCCTGGCAACAAGCCATTCTGGACAGTGCAGACTTCACGATGATTGCAACAGACCCTCAAGGGATTATCCAAACCATTAATGCTGGGGCACTGCGCAAATTAGGCTATCAGCCTGAAGAAGTGATTGGTAAAGTTACACCCGCCATTATTCATGATCCACTAGAAGTTCAGGAAAGAGCACAACAACTCTCATGCGAATTGGGCTATTCTATTGAACCTGGCTTTGAAGCCTTCGTTGCTAAGGCTCGATTGGGAATACCTGATGAAAATATTTGGACTTATATTCGTAAAGATCAGAGTCATTTTCGGCTACCAGCATAAAGCGGGAAAAGATTTGAGTATTTTCAGATAGGATCGCACTCTTTTGTAGATGAAATAGGCAAGATATCTGCGGTTAGTCACAAAGAGCTGTATCGTACCTTTGCAAGTCAACAGAGGAAACGATGAGCCTGACAATACGAGAGCGCTGCCAAGCCGTCACTGATTGTCTGTTCGAACAGGGAGTAAAAGGGATTGCGAAAATTGCTGCTGCGACAGGTCTATCAAAAAGCAGTGTTCATCGTCATCAACAGGCTATCGCTCGGCGTAACCAATATCCAGAGTCACTATGGTGGGAAAGTCAGACAGGGAGTCAATGGCTCAGAGTGATGGTCTTAGGAGTGGTGTACTATTTCGGCGTCAAACATGGGGTAGGAGCTGAGAGTCTATCAGAATTTTTTACAGCGATTCACATAGATGCTCATGTGGGCGTTTCAGCCAGCTCCCTTCGGCTGTTGAAACGGAAGATGCGGGATGCGATTATCGCCTATGAAGTCGCCCAGCAAGAGCATTGCCAACCCAAAGACGGTCAGGGCATCTGTGTCGGTGGGGACGAAACCTTTTTTGGTTTACCTATCTTGGTGATGTTGGAATTGGCTAGTGGCTTTATCTTCACAGAGGTGGAACGTCCCAACCGTACTTATGCCACCTGGCAAGCCCAGATTCAGCAGTGGTGGACCCGCTGTGGATGGCATTGTCATTTTATGGTGAGTGATGGTGCTCCAGCCCTGATTAAATTAGCTGTATCAGGCTTAGGCTGTGTCAGTGTTTCTGATTTATTCCATGCCCTGAGTGCCTTAGCCCAACCTATCGGCAGTGATATGGGTCGTCAAATGAGTCAGTTGAACAAAAAAGCGACTGTACTTCAACAGCAACTTCTCAACGTTCGTAGTGAGGCTAAACAGCAACAACTCCAACAATCAAAGGCGGAGATTTCTGCTCAGCAGCAGTCTTTAGAGCAGGACAAGATGGCCTATCATCAGGTTCTTCATCGCCTTACCCAAGTCATTCATCCGTTTAATATCAAGACTTTGGAATGGCAGCTGTTTGATGATCTATCGGCTGGGTTGAATGCTCCCCTCGCCCAGATGTCTACCCTAGCCAAAACCTATGGTGCTCAGAAGGGGAGCAAAGCCATTGACTCATTCCAACAACAAATTCCTTCAATGGCTCAGGGGATTCATGCTTGGTGGCAATGGGTGACTCAAGCGCTAAAGGTAGCCACAGATGATCTCGATCTACAAAACTGGGTACTCATGTACCTATTACCCTGGGCTTATTGGCAACAGCAAACGGACAAAACTCGGCATCCTCTACTCAAGGCAGATTATCGAAAGGCGACGGAACAAGCTTATGCCCGGTTACTCAAGCACCCCATGACTCAACAAATGAACTCTCAAGAAAGCCAGGAGTGGGTAGACTGGGCGCAATGGATGAGTACGAAGTATCAACGCACTTCCTCCGCAGTTGAAGGACGTAATGGTTATCTATCCCGATTGCATCATGCAGCCCGAGGGTTTTCGGAAGAATCCTTGAAAGTGCTCACCATCATCCATAATTTTGACCTCAAAAGAGCAGATGGCACTACCGCAGCACAACGGCTTTTTGGACATCCTTTTCCTGATGTGTTTGAGTCGGTTGTTAACTCTATGGGGGAATTGCCAGTGGCACGTCAGTCCTCAATGAAAAAACGGCCTAACCCTTTAACCCAAGCTATTTTCCCGGCTTAAATTGATACCCTGATCGGTTTAACGTTTACTTTTAAGTCTAAGCGCCGATCTCTAAATTTTTGTTTTTTACTAGTGTTGGATTTTACTTTATGTCGATTTACGTTGGTAACCTCTCCTATGACGTTACAGAGCAAGACCTCAATACCGCTTTTGCAGAATATGGGACCGTAAAAAGTGCCCAGCTTCCTACTGACCGTGAAACAGGTAAGATTCGAGGATTTGGTTTTGTTGAGATGGGTGATGAAGCTGAGGAAGCCAAAGCTATTGAAGAACTAGACGGTGCTGAGTGGATGGGGCGTACTCTGAAAGTGAACAAGGCAAAGTCTCGTGAAAATAGAGGTGGTGGTGGAAACCGCTACTAGAGCTGATTTTCATTAATGGAACCAGTTAGGTGGTGAGGGCTGGCTATCTCAGCCCCCTTGATGGAATACTGCAGAATAAAGGCTACAAGATTTATGTATTTAGTAAATACATGTTGTCTGAAGCACTTATCTCTAGGGGACTCCAAAGAGAGGCTGAGATTATCTCAGCCCACTACCCATTTTTCTAGGTATTCTCAAATCTTGAATTCTAAAATGGCTCACTTGTGAAAGTTATTAGCCTGAGAAAGACGATCAGTCCTGTGCTCACTACCTAATGATGAGACTCTATATTTTTTCTGAGGTCTCGCTTGATCGACCTTCAGATCTCGACCCATCCATTCCGCACCATCAAGAGCTTCAATAGCAGCTTTTTCTTCAGTATCAGACTCCATATCAATAAAAGCAAAGCCGCGTATATGGCCTTTTTCATCAGTTGGAAGCTTAACTTTTTTTATTGTCCCATATGATGAAAATACTGTTTTTAGAGCAATCTCTGTAACGTCATCGGCAAGATTACTAATACGAATTGACATACATTTCCTTTAATCTTCATTGAGTATTGAAAGTGGGATTTTGAATTTAAATCTGTTTACTAAAAGCGGATTAGTATTTTTGGCATATAGCTTAATCAATACAACGCACCTAAATTAAACACCCTGTAACTTCTAATATTGAGATATTAACTAATTGATAGGTAGTGATACTCTAACGCCTCCACCTACCCATATCAGGTTTTGGTAGAAGCTTCCTTCTATTCCTCAATCACTCTTCTCTGTTTGTTTAATGAGAACTTTCGTTTGCCCCACCTCATCGATATTTATAACGATCTCATCTCCTGCCTTAACACGACTGGTCAGAATTTCCTCAGCAAGACAATCTTCCAAAAGATGTGTGATCGCTCGACGTAGCGGACGCGCTCCCATCTCAGAATCATAGCCTACATCTACTAGCCGCTCCTTAAACAAATCAGTGACCTCCAAAGTGATCTCTTGCTCTGCTAATCGAATACACACTTCCTGCAGTAGAATGTCAGCAATTTGCTTAACCTCAGTTTTGTTGAGCTGCTGGAAAACAATAATTTCATCAAGACGATTTAGAAACTCAGGACGGAAAAACTGTTTGAGTTCTTCATTAACAATTGAGACCATGCGGCTATATTGGGCAGCGCCTTGATCTGCAGAAAACTCAAAGCCCAATCCACTTCCTCCTTTTTGAACCACCTTTGAGCCAATGTTAGAGGTCATGATCAATAGAGTATTTTTGAAATCTATAGTACGGCCTTTGGCATCAGTCAGGCGGCCATCTTCCAGGACCTGTAGCAGTAGGTTGAATATATCTGGATGGGCTTTTTCAATTTCGTCAAATAGCAATACTGTATATGGTTTTCGCCGAACTGCTTCCGTGAGTTGTCCCCCTTCGTTGAACCCGACATAGCCAGGAGGGGAACCGATCAGCTTAGAAACCGTGTGGCCCTCCATGTACTCAGACATATCCAGCCGAATCATGGCAGCTTCAGATCCAAAATAAGAAGATGCCAGAACCTTTGCCAATTCAGTCTTCCCAACTCCTGTTGGACCTGAAAAGATAAAGCTGGCAATGGGACGGTTGGGATCTTTAAGCCCCGTGCGGACTCGGCGAATGGCACGGGAAATAGCTTTAACAGCTTCCTCCTGGCCAATGATACGTTGATGCAGGATGTCTTCTATTTGCAATAGATTTTCAGACTCAGATTCCGTCAATTTATGAAGTGGAACGCCTGTCCAAGAAGCAACAATATGGGCAATATCTTCTTCTTTAACAATTGGGGAAAGGGTATCAGTAGACATGGAGAACCCAGGTTGGCCAGCACTCTGAATCTTTTTCTGAATCTCAACTTCGCGAATGCGTAGTTCTCCAGCAAGAGAGTAATCTTGTTTTTGAGTAGCAGTCCCTTTGTCCTTGAGAATCTGCCGCAATTCTTGATTGAGTTCTTTATCCGCAGGGGAGCTTTTGGAGTGGCTGATGCGGACCCGTGAGCCTGCCTCATCAATCAAATCGATCGCTTTGTCCGGCAAGAAGCGATCGCAGATATAGCGATCTGAAAGTTTAGCTGCTGCTTCTAAAGCCAGATCAGAAATTTCAAGCTGATGATGTTGCTCGTAACAACTTCGCAAACCTTGCAATATTTGAATGGTCTCTTCAACGCTGGATTCGTCTACCATCACAGGCTGAAACCGTCGCTCTAGAGCAGGATCTCGCTCAATGTTCTGACGATAGTCATCGAGGGTGGTTGCACCGATACACTGAAGTTCGCCTCGGGCCAAAGATGGTTTGAGGATGTTTGCCGCATCTAGTCCACCTTCTCCTGCCCCAGCGCCAACTAAGGTATGAATCTCGTCAATTACTAGGATGACATCGCCATTGCTGCGAACTTCCTCCACAATTGCCTTGAGTCGTTCCTCAAATTCACCCCGATACTTTGTACCCGCTAATAAGGAGCCAACATTGAGCGTAAGAATTCGTTTCCCCTCTAAGGTCTCAGGAACATCGTGATTGATAATACGTTGCGCCAGTCCCTCGGCTAGGGCTGTTTTTCCCACTCCGGGTTCGCCAATTAAGATGGGATTGTTCTTCCTACGACGGCTAAGGATTTGGATCATTCGCTGCACTTCCTTTTGGCGACCCACGACTGGATCAAGATTGCCCTCTATTGCAAGCTGAGTTAAGTCGGTGCCTACATCATCGAGGGTGGGCGTCTTTTTCAAGTTTTGGTTATCCAGCTTGCTTGGACGACGACTAGAGGGGAGTGCTATTGGCTTAGAGAGCATCTGCATCACTTGAGTTCGAATATCGATGAAGTCAATCTCAAGGTTCACAAGAATTTGTACAGCAATACTTTGCTCATCCTTGGTAAGCCCTAACAACAAGTGCTCAGTACTCACGTAGTTATGCCCTAACTGTTGAGATTCTTCCAGGGCTAGTTCCAGCACCCTTTTGCTTCGAGGGGTAAAGGGGATATCAGCTTTTGCAGCGCTTGTTCCACTTATCCCAAATTTTTCAACTTCAACTCGTACTTCTTCGAGGTTGGCTCCTAAAGAATTTAGGACTTTCGCCGCAATTCCAGTTCCCTCGGCAATAATACCCAATAAAATTAGCTCTGTTCCAACACATGCTTGCTTGAGGCGACGGGCTTCTTCCTGGGCAAGTGTAATTGCCTTAATGGCTTTTTCAGTAAAACACTCAAACATGATAAGTATCCTTACGGTGGGAAATAATGTCTAGCCATTCGGGGGTAATAGACCTCTTGCATAATTGATTTTGCAATATGGTAGAGACCTCAACATATAGGCAAAATTGGCTCATAAATTGAGTCAGTAGCATATCGTGAACTGAATATTGCAAGAGGTCTAATCTCCAAAAAAAGCTTCAGGTCAAGATCACTCAAGAAGGATAGAGTGCCTTTAAGGGTTCTCATTATTAGCAGCCAGGCATGCATAGATTTCGTTCAAGTTGTTCTGAGTTTCCTCAATTGGTCCATCGAATAACCCCATGAGATTAAGGACTTCAGCAGCATTATTCTTATTCAGGGCTCCTGATTTGACGAGATTCTTAGCTATTCGCACCTTATTCATATTGAAAGTTCTCCACAGATAGATTGGATCAACCGTTAACAATTAATGCTTGGGAAAAGACTAGAAATAACAGAATTAGTGTAGATCCAAAGATAAAACCACACGAATCCCTGCGAATGCTATCAGAGATCGTCTTCATAGTTTCTCTTTCTTGAAAAAGCTTGGAGATGTATCTCTAATAAAGTTTTCGAAAAACTTATATAGCGATCTGACGTGAGTTGTGAGAATTATATTCAACCTAAATGGATACTGGTAAAGATTTCAGCCTCTCTACATCTCACGATTGATTTCAGATTGCTATAACAATAAAGCTCTGAATTTGATCGATCTATCCCTCTTTTATCACTTTGACGGGAGAGTACCAGTAAGCTTGAGATCTCGTTAGTCAATAGTCTGATGTTTGGATTCATACCAAGTTGTACCTGAAAGTGTAACTCTCAAATTCGTGAAACCCAATACTGAATTGGCTTAGCAAATAATCAAAATTACACTCTTAGGTGCTGATTGGTATCACTCCAAACGCAATTTCGTCGTTTCAAATTCCATCTATCTAAAGTGACAAAAGAGGGTTATAGAAATCTGAAGTGCGTCGTGAGAATTGTTTTTTAATCTAAATGAGCACTAGCAAAGATTTCAGCCTCACTCAATCTCACAAATAATTTTAGATTTCTATAGAAGCACTAAAACCCTCTCGATAATGAATCATAATTATTCAAATATCTTCTTAGCTAGGGCTGTTTTAAGATCTTGTGATAGCTCTGGGTCAAACTAAACAAGCTTTCCAGAAAATGCTTGAATCTAACTCTTTTGAATTCACAAGTCTTATATTTATTTTTCGAGCACACTAGATATTTCTCTTTATCAGAACCTATATATTGATTGCCCATAATTCTAATACTTGCTTCATCTAGAATTATTCAGGCTGACATAGTCTGAAAACAGTGTCGACAATACCAACAAAGCTCTCCCGATTGCATCTGACGCAATAATATATCCGAACAGCAAGGGCAAATCTGTCGATGGACAATGGGTTTATTTATTTTTGTATCTCTTAGCCTAAAGCTAGTGCTAGATAGAGTTAATAATCTCTTATTTTTTTTGTTTTTAGCTGGCATTTTCATCATATTTTTTATCTGCTTATTCTACGATCAAACAACAGTGGAATGAGGGAGAGTCCAAGAATTGATAATATTAAGAGTATAGCTGTCTAGACATTTCTAAACATTAACATTTAGAAGCAATATTAAGATGTTCACTAGAGCTGTTTAATGGTATTTTGTGCTATATTTCTATAGTTAAAAGTCTAATACTGGATATACCACTCCTATCTTTTTCAGAAGTAGCTAATTTAAGGTGTAAGGTGTTTCTATTCTGTCGCTCAGTCAGAGAATGAGGACGGTTACAACTGATTTATAATTGCTTATTCCATCTTCAGTGGATTAGGTTTTCCTCTTATATGAATGCTTTCGCTTTCTAATAATCTCTTGGACTTCTTCAAGAGGAAGACTCAATTTCGTAGCAATTTGTTTGGGAGAAAGATTCAATGCCCTCAAGGTAGTAATTTCATGTTCCTGCTCAGACTCCATAGATCAACCTCGTAATTAATATCTGGCTTAATAGCTGTTTCAAAAAGATGCACAATAATCAGGTAATTTTAGATCTATAAAGTATCTTTGGCTGATTTGTGCCCATAGAGCTGATAACATTTATTTTTATAGATTTCAAGCATTTTTTGACTTCAGCTTATCCGAAATCAATAAAAAGCTAATATTTAGATTTGAGGCGTCAATAGCTATTACGAAGCATCACTTAGACAATCTATACTCCACAAATACTCTGAACTCTTAACTTTGTTGTTAGACGAATAATTTTACTATAGCCACAGAAATCCACAGGCTATAAGGGCTAGTTCTGTATGCTGCCATTCAAAAACCTTACCCCTAATCGTATTAACCATCTTCAATCCAGACTAGTTCAGGTTGGTACTATCGAGATCCCCATAAACCAATCCTGAAGCACTCAAATGCGTCCGAGCGGATCGACCTTACTTAAATCTGTATCAACAAAACTAAGCCCATTTAAATCTTGGTTTCTAAATTTTTCCCCAGCTTTATATTCTATTGGAATCTTTTTGGCATCCATAAAGGCTGCCTCACAATGTATAGCGTTATCGCTGTGAATATACTCATCTTAACTCACATTGCTTTTCTATAACTTTTCAAAAGCCAGACTCACCAAACCTCCACATTGATGTCAGCGAGTTTTATTGTTACCCCTGATGAGCTTCTCACTCGACTTGAGTTCCCGATCTGCTCCGAGGGCACTATTTGAATTGATTAGCCAGGTTACCTGAAATTTGGATCTGGTTTAGCTATGCCTGGGTGTCACTCCCGTCCGGTAGAATAACTTGAATTGCCCAGAGCGATCGCACTCCTTGAAAACAGATTCAATTTTCCTAACATCTTTACTCCTGTCTCAAGTGGCACCTGCTATTGCTGCACATTCAGAGATCGTTATACCGCAGGATGTTCGGGCATTACCTGGAGAGCTGGATGACAGTCTGTTCTTGAACAGTAATAGTCCAGAGGTTATTAACACAGGGGGAATATTGCTTTCAACCTTTCCTAAATCAGGCAAAACATCGCCTCGTGCCCATCTCGATTTTGCCTTGAATGGAGAGTTATATATATTTGCTCATCATGTGACTCGGCGTCGTTCAAGGAGGGGCAAGAGATCCCTCTATCAGGGGATACTGCTTCATAACCCCACCAGCAAGACAGTTCAAGTTAAGGTTCTTCAGGCAACAAGCTTTCTGAGCAGCGCTCATGCTCCCTTCATTCCCTTAAAAAATCAGATAGTTGATTCGACTGGTAACGTATTTTCTGGGCCGGGTAGCCGAATCACCAGTGTCATCCTTCGAGGCAAAAGCCAGCCCGGCTGGACATCAAAAGTCGTTATTCCTCCTCGAAAAAGCCACATGTTGGTCAATCGCGCCATCCCCCCCAGTAACAGTCGCACTACTTGGATGCGATTGAGAACGGATGGCCCGCTCTATGTCGCTAGCATGGCGAAGCATGGAACTCCTTGGTATAGCGGTCCTAGCTTAGCAACCTGGAAACTATTGTTAGCAAAAGGGGAATTGATAAAACCAAGAGATAAAGTGCCCTCTCCCCTTGATTTTAAGGGAAGCAAATTTATTTATGGCCGAGTTGCAGGGATCTCAAAGGGCGGAGAGTGGCGAGCGACAGTAACGGATACTCCTCAGTCCAATGAACTTAAAATCCCTAAATCTGGTCAAGCATTCTCCTATGTGATCAGTTCACTCCATCGAGGCACATTCGGGACTGGGCAAATCCAAAGTGCTCCGATGTTAAAGCGCTACGATGACACGGCATATCTTGCTCACGGTAACTATGGTCTCAAGTACAACCTAGATATACCTTTACACAATACAACTCAGCGCACTCAGACAGTAACCATTGCTCTGCAAACTCCCCTGAAAGAGGACCGTCTGACTCGCAAAGGTCTCCGTTTTCTAAAATCGCCCTCTGGTCCGATCTGCTTTCGGGGGACGATCAAACTGAGCTTTCCTCAGGGGTCTCCAACCCAAAGTGTCCCTGAACAACAGTATTTTCATCTGGTACAACGATGCGGTCAGCAGGGGAAACCTCTAGTCACCTTGCCAATTTCTCCGCAAGGAACAATTCGAGCCAAGGTTGAATTGCTATATCCTCCTGATTCAACACCCCCTCAAGTGTTAACGATCCGCACCTTGTAGCAATGTTGCAGAAGTTAGACTTGCAGAAGTCTGTGCAAACCCGTTAGTGATTGAAGGGGAAGATATGTCGGCTTGGGTGGATGCGATCACGCAGTACTAGGAAGTTGATGGAGTGATGTAATTCTCAAATTTGGAAAGAGCAGTGCAGTTGCCTTTGGTGGCAGTTTGGATTGGGATTTTGTTGGGTGGTTTTTGGGTGGAGAAGCGAGGAGAGTTTTATGGGCAGGAGGTCTGGGCGAAGTGGCAGGGTGAACCGTGAGTGGGATTTGGGTTGAAAGTCAGTGAAAGTGATTGAGGAAAGACTAAGCCATAGCAATCCTCTGCTTTACTAGAACTACACTGATCTACGACAAACTATGGCCGCCGACAACAAATATTCCGAAGTACTTCTTAAGTTAAAGACTCACTACCAAGAGACACTGGCTGAACTTGAAGCTCAAGCGAGTCAACTCATACCAATTTGCGTTTTAAATCGTAATTCTCATATGAGGAAAATTGGTCATAGAAGTCAGCCTATCGGGTAAAGGTCAGACATCCTTTCAATCCTTCAAGGTGAGGCAGATTCACCCACCTCAACAGAACCAGCCTCAAAAGTTGCCGACACAGTAGAACCCAAAGCCAAGTCTAAGAAAACTGCTCCAAAAGCTGCTTCAAAGAAGAAGTCTTCAACTCCCCAAAAATCAGCTTCTACTGCAAAGACAAGCGGAACAGTAGAAACTAAAGCCGAAGCTACCCCAAAGAAAGCTGCTCAGAAAGCGTCACCCTCATCTGGGAAGAGAAAATCTCCAACATCCAAAAAATCAGCCTCAGCTCCAAAAAATGCAAATAAGGTAGAGCCTAAAGCTGAAGCTACTTCCAAGAAAGCCGCCCCAAAAGCTTCGTCCACATCCTCAAAGAAAAAATCTGCAACTCCTAAGAAAGCTATATCTCAAACTGCCGCAAAGAAAGAGAAAAGTCAGAAGAAAACAAGCAGCACTTCATCAAGCAGTCTGACAATGAACAAGCCGTATGATCAGATGAACAAAATTGATGCAATCTCACAGATCATGCAGGAGAACCCTGGGAAAGTCATGCACAACGATGATCTGATCTTTATTATATTTGGTGAACTGAGTGGAGACGAACTCAAAGCTGAGCGCAATCGGATGTACAAAACCATGTATGACGGAACAAAGCAGAACCGATGGATTAAATCCCCTAATGTACCAATGAGTTATATCTTTGAAGAAAATTCACAGGTTAAACCCAAGGAATCTAAAAAGACTAAAACCCGGAAATCTCCTAAGAAGTCCTGATGTTGAAACGCAGTTCCACTCAATAAAAAATCAACGAGATTCATATTGCTCAAGAATATGAGGGGGTAATGGGTTGCCCTCCACGGTGATCTTTGTTGATTGATGCAGCTTCTCTATCTCTGGTGGCAAGCTACTCAGTTGATTGCCCCGGAGGTCTAGCGTTTGTAGCTTGGTAAGCTGTCCAATTCCTGATGGCAAGCTACTCAGTTGGTTGCTCGATAGGTTTAGCGATTGCAGATTGGTAAGCCATAGGATCTCTGGTGGCAAGCTACTTAGTTGGTTACTCGACAGGTTTAGCTTTTGTAGCTTGGTAAGCTGTATGATTCCTGTTGGTATTTGGGTAAGTGACAGCTCGCTCAAATCTAGCTCAGATGCCTTTGTCTCTTTTGCCACTTGAATTCGACGCTGGACCTCAAAATAGCGTTGAACTTCTTTGGGTAATTGTGATTGCGCTAGATGTGTAGAATCCTTATGAGCTGGATTTGCCAGTACAACTACAAACTTTCTACCCACTGAGTTGCCTAGCCCTACTGCCAGAGCTACCAACACCACAATTCCTTGAGAGAGTCTCCTAATATGTGACATATTCCGCAGCTTCCTCAGAAAAAAGAATAACTGTACTCAAGTCTAGATCTACCCTGCTATTATCACCCCCAGGCCCTCGCCACCCGCTCCCGATCCAGCCACACTCCGATCATCTCCTCAATCCGCTCAATTGTCCCGGTAGCTGCAGCCCCAAAACTTCAACAATATCGAAGTCCCCTCATCTTCAATCCTCAGTGACACCTTAAGGAAAAATTCAGGTATGGCGAAAGGTCTTCTAACAAAGCGCTAAACTGTTTGCAAAACCAGAATCGCGGGTCTTCTCAACAATGGCTGAGTTAAAAACTAAACCTACTGAAGAAAACCCTTACGAATTCCTCAAAGGAATTGAAGATGATCACAAACGTACTGATTGCCTCGAACTGTTAGCCTTGATGGAAGCTATTACTGATAAGAAGCCAAAAATGTGGGGAACCAGCATCGTGGGCTTTGGCAATTATCACTACAAATATGCCAGTGGCAGAGAAGGAGATTATTTTGTCACCGGATTCTTACCTCGCAAACAGAATATAACCATTTACATCATGCCTGGATTTACCCGCTACGAAGCAGTGATGAGCAAGATTGGAAAGTACAAAACCGGAAAATCATGCTTTTACATTAAGAAATTGGATGATATTGATCGTGACTTGTTGCAAGAGCTTATATCTCAATCTGTAGAAGACATGGCAAAAATATATGAGTGTAAATAGCCTCTGCATTTAGTACTAAACATCTCTACAAATTCCTTCTAACAATAAGTACACCTAGAGAAAAATTCTGATGAGAATTAAACCCTTAGAGTACATGCGTCCAAACACATGCATCACCTTACGAGAAGGTATTCAAGAACTTCGCAAAAGCGAAGGTTTAGAGAATGTTACACCAGATCTCGTTGATATTTTAGATGTTCATGATGCTATTCATGTACTGTTTGCCTGTCCAACAAACCTGACCGGAGAAATCAGCGCTCATATTTGGAAGATTTTTGGTACAACAATGAAAATGGCAGATATGCATCGAGTTAATCGGCATGAAGACCATCGCCAAGTACTTGCAAAAATTGGACACAGCAAACTGATTCGCACATGGTTCAAAAGTATTCCGTATATCGTGGCGACCTTGTTCCGTTCGTTCCGAATGAAACGACGATGGCCAGCAGGGGATTATGCATTATTCATGGACATTCCTTTAACCTACATTTCACAGGTAGTTTGAATTCTATGAAACCAATTCTAGGAATGAGTTTCAGACAAAATAGCAGAACAAACTCGCATCAGGCATTATCATTAGCTGAGTTCTAATGATAATGTCTGATGCCTCAAAGGCTGATTCTTCGTTAGCTCCCAAATTTTGGAAGTTAACTCACTGCACTTGTTAAGAGCTATAAATCATCAAATCACCCAAATAAACCTATTTTTTGATTTTGAGCAGTGTTTTGAACATCATTTAATGTGAATAAAGCCACTTTTAAGCTTTTTTTCGACGTTTATCGTACCTGTAAAAAGTAGGCTTTAAATGAGTTGCGTTACCGATTCGGTGTGTATTTACCACGTCAGGAAAACTGGTCTAGCAATTCTCTACCTGCGTCATGGAGCGGCTGTGGCACACAGCCGCTCCATGACGCAGGTAGAATAAACATCACTTTCCATGTTTACCCAATCACCCCCAAACCCTACTCACCCGTTCCCGATCCAACCACACTCCGATCATCTCCTCAATCCGCTCAATGGTCTCCCCTGGCCGCAGACTCAACACCTGCAACACATCAAACGTGTCCTCTAATTCCAAGGCACACTCAAAACAGAACTCAGGCGTATCAAACGAGATTCTGATGAAGGGCTTGCCGCTGCCCTCAACGGTAATCCAATATTTCCCTGAACTGCTTTGGGAAACGGTCAGATACTCAAGCTGCCCCTTTTGCTTGGTCTGCTCAATCAGAGTCTTTTGACTCTGCTCAAGAGCGTGGAATTTTGCCTCAAAGTCTCTGGATACTCTGGGGGGTCGGACTCGTCCTGGTGTTTGCCGAGCTGAATACCCTCGTTGTGTTCTCCGTGTATCGGTGGGTTCGCTGCGGTCGTATTTGAGAGTGGGTTCAGTGGTGCGATCATCGTCTTCAGACTGTGGAGCTACCTTGCGCTTCACTGGCAGATCATCTTTCCGATCGATGGTGGGGAATGATGCCTTGTCTGAGTATGTGGGGGTTGATTCAGTGTTTGTTGGTATCTTTAGCGAGAGTTGGGTTGATGCCTTGGGCTTCAGTGAGACGAGTTTGGGTTTCAATGCAGATATCCTCTACTAAGGCACGTCCAGTGTAGCCTCTAGGATATGCGCGAGGGATTTCGTTGGGAACTCTGTTTTGTCTAGGAGTTTTGGAGTGGAAGGGGCGGGCTTGGGTTGCTCTGGGGTGGTCTGGGGGGTGGGCTTGGAGTTGAGGCTGATGATTTGGGGGTTCATGGGGAGAGTCTTCTAACGCACCGTTAGTTTATCGATATGGCTTCTTGAGGGGAGGGGATTGTTGTAAACGCTTACTTACTTCAATACCTTCCACACTATCTTCAACTTTAAGTTTTCGTTGTTTTATATATAGATAAAGCTCAATCTATATTTATTTATTAATTTGCTATAATCTATGTGTACTTAATCAAGCTTGCACCTCGCTAAGTACACATCTGCATACAGCGGATCGCAGGTTGGTAGGGGACATATTCAATCCTGGAGCATTTACTGATCAAGCTTTTTAAGAGTTGTGGCTGTCCCCTATCTATATGAAAACCGCTGTAGGTGATTTTGTCTGGCGCACTCCCCCAAGTGCGCCTTTGTTGGGGCTAAAAATGTTTTTTGCAATGCTACTGGGAGAATTCGGATTGGTTCAAGCCTTAAGTTGCCAGGGTAACACCTTGATGCAAAACTAAAGTCCTAAGATCATTGTCTAATAGTAGTTTTCAGCTTCCTCCATTTAGTAAAAAGTGTTGCCCTGCTTTGAACTGTACATTTAGAAGTATCAAAACTATTACTAAAAGTGGCTGGTCAGTTATCTTACTGATGCCTTTAATAGTTGGCTGTCAAACTGGTGTGCCAATTTCCCCTATCTCGATCCCCGATATCCAGACAGATTCATCAGTCACTGTAGATTCAAAATCAGGCATCAAGTTCAGGCAATATAACGGTCAAGAACGATTTACTCTTAAATCTCAACCCGATGGTGCCAAATTGGTAGATGCTTCAGGCCAAGTGATCCTGCGATTAAAGAAAGATTCTGCTCAAAAAATAAAAATTAAAGATCACCAGGAACAGGTGCGGGGCTATGTCGTACCTGTGGATGATACCTGGAAGCTGAAATCACCAGATCAGAGCCAAAATCTGTTTATCTTGCATCGTCAAAAAGATGGGGGCTATCAACTCAAAACGGGGGGTAATCAGTTGGTATATCGCTTAAAGATTCAGGATTATGGCTATGAAGTAGAGATGGCTAGTAAACAATCTTTATACACGATTAAAACTAAGAGAGGTAAAACACTTCTCAAAGACTCAAACGATGAAATTCTCTTATATACCAAGCCACCGATTTCTCCAATAGTGATGGCAAGTTTCGGTTTGGACGCATTAACGGAAGCTCAACAAACGGCCCTTGCCTATGCCTTAAGTGAGGAATTATAAGATACCTATTCAACTGAATTGAAAGGATCATGTCGCATAATAGTGGTTCTGAATTGTAATACCTCTGAATTCCATCAAGAACCATCCTGCTGATCCAAAGATTTAATTGATGAAAGGCATTTGTTCTATTGCATCACCTTTAACTCCCCCGCAGCCTCCACCTTCGCCTGTTTCTTAGACAAACCCTCACCAACTCCCTCCAGTCCCATCGCCCGCACTGCACATCGAAATCCTTCCGGTATCACCTCAAACTCATATCTAGGCATAGAGATTTGCTGACGCTGACATAACTCCTGCAATGCCCCAATCGGATTCTCCACCATACCACCAGCCAAGCTCACGGGTTCCTCTTGGTCTGGGTACAAGACCCTCACCTGTTGCTCAGCCATACGAATAGCTCGGCTCCTGGCGCGATCTAGGAGTTTGATCAGGGCGTCTTCAGGGTCATCGTTGGGATATGTGTAGGCGAGGAATCCAAGGTGATCCTGGGTTAGGCAGATGGACAGACTGAGGGTTAGCTGGGGGTAGGCATTAACAAGCAGTTGGCAAATCTTTCTTAAACAGACTATCTAAGTAAATACGAGCTGTTCTGCGGTCTGATTGCCCGTACTGCATCAGGAATAGCGATAGTGCTGCTGAGAAAACCCGATCTTGATCCCAGTCAGGATGGGTGTCTAGATAACCTTTCAAGGCATCATGAAGCTCTTCAGGGATATCGGCCAGAATACTTATTGTTGTGGACATAAATTCGGTCATCCTTGAACAACAGTGAGGTCGGTAGTGATGGTCTAAAAACCAAAAAATTAAGCACGCAAATAGATGCCCTCTTTTATCAAACAAGTCAGTGTCGAAGAACGTTCTTCGGCCCTATAGCTTGCTCAATATTGAGCGCACGCACTTAAGCCTGGGAACACCATCTTGCGATCAACATGCGTGAATGTCAAATCCATTTTGAGGAAATTGAATTGAACTCTAACCTATACACACTAATGGATTAGACTGAATCAAACTTATATGATTTTCCACAGAAAAAGCCAAAAACCTTATCCTGTCGTTGGAACTTGTGGAAAACAGCCTGTAGGCTGTGGAGAACTTTAGATATATTGTGGCTAACCTGTGGAGAACTCACAATGATTTTCTCAATAAAGCAATCTAATTGAGTTACTCACAAATAGTCATTCATCATAAACCAGAGTCTCTGTAAAGATTTCTGCTTCAACCAACATCTAATATGGGGATCGGTTAGCATATTCACTGAGATAATTAGTATCGGGTTCCCGTTAGTTTTCAGAATTGCTTGATTTTTTCCAGTTCAATTTTCAAGGCCACGCACCGAAATCTATATCTCTACACATTATTGATTTTGGAAATTAATTCATGTCAATTTACGTTGGTAACCTCTCTTATGATGTTACAGAGCAAGACCTAAATACCGCTTTTGCTGAATATGGAACCGTAAAAAGTGCCCAGCTTCCCACTGACCGTGAAACAGGGCGTAAGCGTGGATTTGGTTTTGTCGAAATGGGTGATGAAGCTGAAGAAGCCAAAGCTATTGAAGAACTTGACGGTGCTGAATGGATGGGACGTACTCTCAAAGTGAATAAGGCAAAGCCCCGTGAAAATAGAGGTGGTGGTGGTAACCGCTGGTAGAGCCAATTTGAATTAATGGAATCTGATCTCATAGCTCAATCGCTTTAGGGCTATGAGATTACCTGATCAGATTTCTCCGCTTCACTCATAACAGCCTCCACACCCACCACCGTGACCGTGACTCCTTTTCGCTGACACTCAAAACGATAGAGTTTTCTATCCTCCAACTTCTCCAAGCACTCCTCACTGATCAGAGGTGAGTGCTGAAGAATCCTCCTATTGTTATCCAGCTTCTGATCACGCTGGACCAACACTCTTTGCTTGTGTGCATTCCACACTCCGATCAACACCCAAGCTTCAGGCTTCTCAGGGGTTACCTCAATCGCCCCTGCGAATTGTGTGAAGAATATTTGACCATCAATAATCTGGGGATAGCATTTGACCATCAAGGGTCTATGCAAGGCGGCTTTAGTAAATTTTGCGAATCGATGCTTTACTCTCAAGGGAATCTGATGACCGTCAAGCTCTAGAAAGTAATTGGGTCGTTCCTTCTCCCCCTCAACCTCCTGAACCCGGATGATTCCCGGAAGTCGGCACCAGGCCCGATGGGTGCCATTGCCAGAGAGCAGAGGCTGTCTCTTATTTCGCTGCTTTCGCTGCTTAGATTTTGCCTGGGGAGTTTTTGTCGCCTGCTGTTGCTGGGGTGTTGCTTTGGGTTTTCCCTTGGCCTGATCCTGGTCTATGGATTGACGTTTGGTACTAGCCTGAGAGGCTTTTGGTATTTCTTTTGATGGTGCTTTGGCAGAACCTGTTGTGAGTTGTTCTATCTGTAGCTGAGATTCGAGTTTCGCAATCGTTCGTTTTAGGAGAAGGGCAGCAGTTTCGTTGTTGCACTGCTCAAGCTGAACTTTGAGTTGGTTGAGCTTGTCGATAGTTGCAGAGGGCATAGGAAACCTCACTAGGGACAGACTTGCAGCTATTCTAATGTAGAGAAGTGAGATTTGGGGATTTTGCCGTAATGCTGGCTAGACAAAACTAACCTATAGCGTTCTCTGTTTTACTAGAACTACACCGAGATGAAAGAACCTATGGCCGCTGACAACAAATACTCCGAAGTACTCCTTGAGTTAAAAACCCACTACCAGGAGACACTGGCTGAACTTGAAGCCCAAACGAATCAACTCAAGACTAAACTCACGTCTCTAGATACGTTGATTGAAGATCCTTTATTGGGCACAGACATCCTTTCATTTCTTCAAGGAGAAGCAGACTTACTACCCCCAGCAGAACCAGCCCCAGACTCCAAAGCTGCTGACACAGTAGAACCCAAAGCCAAGTCTAAGAAAACTGCTCCAAAAGCTGCTTCAAAGAAGAAGTCTTCAACTCCCCAAAAATCAGCTTCTACTGCAAAGACAAGCGGAACAGTAGAAACTAAAGCCGAAGCTACCCCAAAGAAAGCTGCTCAGAAAGCGTCACCCTCATCTGGGAAGAGAAAATCTCCAACATCCAAAAAATCAGCCTCAGCTCCAAAAAATGCAAATAAGGTAGAGCCTAAAGCTGAAGCTACTTCCAAGAAAGCCGCCCCAAAAGCTTCGTCCACATCCTCAAAGAAAAAATCTGCAACTCCTAAGAAAGCTATATCTCAAACTGCCGCAAAGAAAGAGAAAAGTCAGAAGAAAACAAGCAGCACTTCATCAAGCAGTCTGACAATGAACAAGCCGTATGATCAGATGAACAAAATTGATGCAATCTCACAGATCATGCAGGAGAACCCTGGGAAAGTCATGCACAACGATGATCTGATCTTTATTATATTTGGTGAACTGAGTGGAGACGAACTCAAAGCTGAGCGCAATCGGATGTACAAAACCATGTATGACGGAACAAAGCAGAACCGATGGATTAAATCCCCTAATGTACCAATGAGTTATATCTTTGAAGAAAATTCACAGGTTAAACCCAAGGAATCTAAAAAGACTAAAACCCGGAAATCTCCTAAGAAGTCCTGATGTTGAAACGCAGTTCCACTCAATAAAAAATCAACGAGATTCATATTGCTCAAGAATATGAGGGGGTAATGGGTTGCCCTCCACGGTGATCTTTGTTGATTGATGCAGCTTCTCTATCTCTGGTGGCAAGCTACTCAGTTGATTGCCCCGGAGGTCTAGCGTTTGTAGCTTGGTAAGCTGTCCAATTCCTGATGGCAAGCTACTCAGTTGGTTGCTCGATAGGTTTAGCGATTGCAGATTGGTAAGCCATAGGATCTCTGGTGGCAAGCTACTTAGTCGGTTACTCGACAGGTTTAGCTTTTGTAGCTTGGTAAGCTGTATGATTCCTGTTGGTATTTGGGTAAGTGACAGCTCGCTCAAATCTAGCTCAGATGCCTTTGTCTCTTTTGCCACTTGAATTCGACGCTGGACCTCAAAATAGCGTTGAACTTCTTTGGGTAATTGTGATTGCGCTAGATGTGTAGAATCCCAATACAGTCCGGATAGCTTCTAAGCCGTGTTGGGTATAGCAAAAGCTAATCTCTCTAAATTGCTTCCACTGCCCCTATGTGCTGGTTTCCTTGAGGGGAACTTCGACCTTGGTTTTTTGACGACCCTGGGGTTACTTCTTCCCTGTCGAGGCGGGATGGTCTGGTCTAGGATCTCATGAGCTAACCAACTGAGAAAAAAGGGAGTTCTTTAGGTGGTGTGGCTTGAAAAGTAGGAACTGCTCTGCGTAGAACTTTGAGGGTTCCAGTGAAGCCTATATTCAAAGGAGAAATCTCACCGTGTTCCGCCGCTTGGAACATCAAGCAACGGACAGCCCAATGTGCCAATAACCACCCATATACTTCTTGAACCACTTCCCGAGGATTCTTGGAGCGAATAGGGGTTTTACGACCATTGAGGTGCGTTTTGAATTCATCGAGTGTATTTTCTACTTCCCATCTTTGGTGATATTCTTGCGCCAATAATAGAGCTGGGAATTGTTCAATATCTAGCAAGTCAGTCATCAATCGGTAAACCTACGGTTCGTCCTCATCATCAATGATGTACTCAATGATTCGAACCTGAATCCGTTGTCCTCCTTTCTTCTTAGATTTGCGGTCTGGAGCAATCCAACTCAAATAAGACCCATCTGCACATTCTTCTACCCGTTCAAATTTCACATTGGCCGGCACTCGTCCGAGCAGGTGACACTTCTGTTTGAGAGTCGCGTTGACCATCTTGTAGGAATGAAGTCCTCGATCCCACATCAGGAGCATCCCTTCGCTGACAGAGCGTAACAGTTTAATGGCGCGAACTCGCTCCCCGATCCGATAGGGACACATCAGGGCATCTGTGATCAAATGAGTACCCGATTCAACCAAGATGACTAATCGAGCTTTGGGAAAAGCTGCACGAGTCCCTGCACGAGAGCCAGGATATCCAAACACTCTGGCATTGGCGTCAGTATCAGGGACATCAAAGACTGTCCCATCGACACTCATCACTCTCAAACCACCCAGGAATGCACCAGAGGTTTGTGCTGTTCCTAAAGGACGAGCTATCAAAGCAAACAATTGACTTATCACCCGAGGCCCCACCCGTTGACGCGCTTCACTAATTGACGATTTGCTGGGTACTCGCCATCGTTGAGCTAGCCGAATCCATTGCTCACTCAAGCCAGAGACTAAGTTCTTGAGTACATCAACGATGGAGTCATGAGACCAAAAATGCATTGCAATGACCAAAGCCACAACGACATGTGTAGGTAAGCGTCGATTCCGTTGCTCTCGGCTACCTGTGGAGTCAATCGCTTCGGTAATCTTGTCTGTGGGAATAGCTGTCTCAATTGCCTGGAATAGTTCTCCTGGCTTTATATAGCACTACGGGAATATGTTAGTACACTCCTTAAAGGCAGCATCTACACAATCACGAAAAGTGTCAAACTCATCCCATCGCTGCTTCATCCAGTTTTTGAGTACAAACCACCATCGCTCAATTTTGTTGAGATCAGGAGAATAGCTCGGTAGATACCAAATCTCACACCCTGCTTCAGCTACGATTTCTTCGATACTTTGTCCATGGTGAAAACTGGCATTATCAATCACGATAATATCGCCAGGGTGTAGCTGGGGCAGGAGACTCTGCTGTAACCACGCCTCAAATAACAAACGATTGCAAGACCCTTCGAAAGTCATCGGGGCAAATAACTGTCGCTCTTTGAGCGCAGCAATGAAACTGACTCGCTCTGTCCGCTTGCCTGATTTAAGGTCATAGAATCGTTGACCAATGGGGCAATATCCATAGGGATAATCCGCTCGATTATCGATACCTGCTTCATCCACATAGACTATCTGGTGAGGATGTTTGGTCTGTAACCGCTCTATAAAGGCTTGGCGTTGCGTTTCATCCCGTTCTCGATAGCCATAGGTCTTTTTTTTCGACTCAATCCTAATTTCTTCAAGGCATCACTGATATTTTGCTGGGTGACATTATCACCCCATAATTTAGCCATTTGGGCCTGAGTCTTTCCCCCATGCTCTTGAGCAAATTCACGAAAGCGCTCCCAATCTGTAATTTTGTGGCGAGCTCCTTGCTGGTAGTGGGTAATGGCCTGACAATCACCGGTCGATTCCTCTCGCGCTATCCATAAGTGCAAGGTGTTCCGACTGATGTTTAACATCCGGCATACGTCGACTTTCCGTTCTCCATTCTTGACCGCAGCAATCGCTTTGCAGCGAAGGTCATAACTATAAGGGGCTGGCATACTTCTGCAGTGATAGCTTCTATTTATAGTACTAACACAGTTTCGTAGTGCTATATCAGGAGAAATTAGAGTGAAATCTCTCAACAGCATAGGTATGTTGACTTGCTAGTAGGGATAGTCAACAATTTATCTTGCTTTATGCTTATCCGAACAGTATTGTGTAGAATCCTTATGAGCTGGATTTGCCAGTACAACTACAAACTTTCTACCCACTGAGTTGCCTAGCCCTACTGCCAGAGCTACCAACACCACAATTCCTTGAGAGAGTCTCCTAATATGTGACATATTCCGCAGCTTCCTCAGAAAAAAGAATAACTGTACTCAAGTCTAGATCTACCCTGCTATTATCACCCCCAGGCCCTCGCCACCCGCTCCCGATCCAGCCACACTCCGATCATCTCCTCAATCCGCTCAAACGTCTCACCTGCCCTCAGCCCGATCACCCGCGAAATATCGAACGTGTCCTCTAACTCTAGTGATGCCTCAAAGCAGAATTCTGCTGTATCGAATGGCTGTCTGATGAATGGCTTACCACTGCCCTCGACAGTAATCCAGAATTTCCCTGAACTGCTTTGGGAAACGGTCAGATACTCAAGCTGCTCCTTTTGCTTGGTCTGCTCAATCAGAGTCTTTTGACTCTGCTCAAGTGCGTGGAATTTTGCCTCAAAGTCTCTGGATACTCTGGGGGGTCGAACTCGTCCTACAGGGGCAGCGCAAGAAAAATGAAGCTGTAATATGCTTTGGAACTCCATTCTGTTAAAAGGGTTTCCCCATGGCTACAGGATTCAGCAAGCCTCCTTCCTCACCAGCTTCCACTGACTCATCCTCGTCACTCCTGCCTGCCAGTGATTGCGATCAGGCTTATCAACAATTGTCCGAGTGTTTTGAAGATTTGCCTGATCCACGTGGAGGCCAAGGTGTCCAGCATCCGTTTGTCAGCATCGTCGTGATTGGACTATTGGCAAGTTTAGGTGGCGCACAAGGGTGGGAAGACATTGAAACCTATGGTCTAAGCCATCAAGATTGGTTGTCGAGTTTTCTGAGGCTACCGTCCGGGATACCGACAGCAGACACCTATCGACGAGTGTTTGAGCGTATTTGCCCCTCCGCTTTTGAGCGGAGTTTCAATCACTGGTTGGATCAGGTAGTGACAACCCTCGGCGCTCAAGTGATACCGATTGACGGCAAACAACTCAGAGGTTCCTATGATCGCAATCAAGACCAATCCGCATTGCATCTGGTCAGTGCTTGGGCCAGTGAGTATCGGTTATTTCTAGGACAGGTCAAAGTTGCAGACAAGAGTAACGAAATTACCGCTATTCCAGCACTGCTAGAGCTATTAGACATTGCCGGGTGCATTATTACCATTGATGCAATGGGAACTCAGCACGAGATTGCCCGCCACATTCAAGCTAAAGAGGCTGACTATGTGCTGGCCCTCAAGGAGAATCATCCCACGCTGTTTGAGCAGGTTGAGCAATGGTTTGAAACGGCTGAAGCGAATGAGTTTAAGGGCATTGAGCACAGCTATGATGCCCGGGTGGAAGCAGGGCACCATCGTCGCGAGAAACGACAAGTTTGGGCCGTGTCCCTTCAACAGATGGGTCCTCTCTACAAGCAGGCGCAGTGGAAGGGCTTGCAAACCATCGTCAAGGTCGCTCGGACCCGCCACTTGTGGAACAAAACCACCTATGAGGTGATGTTTTATATCAGCTCTCTACCGCCAAATGCTCAGCAGTTGGGCAAAGCCATCCGCCAGCATTGGTCGATTGAGAACCAACTCCACTGGGTCTTAGATGTGACCTTTGGCGAAGATGCTAGCCGCATTCGCACAGGACATGCACCGGAAAACATGGCCATCCTGAGGCGCTGGAGCATCAACCTTCTCAATCAAGAAACGTCCTTTAAGAAAAGTACCCGTCAAAAACTAAAACGGGCGAGCATGGATGAAGCGTATATGCTCAAAGTTCTAGGCGCTTCTATTCCTTTACAGTCTAGCCTTTCAGAGGCTTGATTTTCTTGCGCTTACCCTGACTCGTCCTATCGTGTGCCGAGCTGAATATCCTTGCTGCTCCAACTAGGGCTGGTCAATAAGCTGAAACCCTCAAAAAGATTTGTGTCAGACGCATTAAGATGAGCAGAGGTAAGGTTGAATTATTGGCTTTAAACCGAGCCTGAGGTGATTTTTTGTCACAGAGATGTTCGTTCACTGCGTTAGACTTCCCATACTAATACAATAGACGCCCTCCCCTTGCTTCAACTCAACTATGACTGCTGCCCCCACACCTCAACTGATCATTACTGCTGACACTTCCCAATCAATTGATCTCACCACCCAGCAAACTTGGACAGTAGGACGTAGCTCGATTAATTCAATTGTGTTAGCTGAGAAATCGGTCTCTCGCCACCATGCAAAATTTGAAGTGCTTGATAATCGACATTGTTATTTTGTTGATCTCAATAGCAGTAATGGCTCTCAGATTAACCAAAAACAGGTGGCCGAACCATTACTGCTTAAACATGGAGATGTGATTACGATTGGGGCAACGGAGATTCGGTTCAATTTTCCGTATGTGACCCATGCCGGTTCCACGGTTTCTTTAAGGCCCAAACAAGTGTTAATGATGCAGGAGTCCGCCACCCAAGGTATCATCTGGCAGGAAATCCTCTGCTCACAAGGGTTTGATATGCAGTGGATTCCACCTGCGACCGATCTACAGCAACGGATTAGCTTGGATGCAGCCGCGAATGTACTACCCGATTTGCTTCTGGTTGATTTGGCAGCGTATAAGGGAGATGACCTAGCTTTTTGTGGATGGTGCAATCATACCTACCCTCACTTACCATTGTTTCTGACCCTCAGTAGAAAAGAATCGGTCCCGATTGTGGATATAAATGCGACACTACCCACAGGCACTGAGAAAATATTGCCTGCTTTACCCAGTATGAATCTTCCTCAGAAAATCGACATCTTTGCCCAACAACTAAAATCGGTGTTAGATGAAGTCAGTGGGAGTACCTTTAACCGGGAAAATTTGGCCGTGACGTTGAATTCCCTGGAAGAAATTCTCAATCATGCTAGTATTTCACCTCTGATCGCTAATCGCATAGATGATGGTTCAGAGATGGATGAGTTTACAATCTTAAAGCATCAGAGAAAACCTCTAGCAAGCTAGAAAGTTGTTGTTATAGAATTGTCGTTCTTCAATAGCTAAGCATTCTCATCAGCCCAGATACAACAGGGTGAAGCCAATAATCGTGCAAATTCCACGACAACCCATTCACCCCCAAACTCTCGACTCACCCCCAGACCCTACTCACCCGCTCCCGCTCCAACCACACTCCGATCATCTCCCCGATCCGCTCCATCGTCTCCGGTGGCCTCAGTTCAATCACTTGCCAAATATCGAACGTGTCCTCAATCTCAACGGCGCACTCCAAGCAGAACTCAGCCGAAGCAAAAATCTCCCTGACTACTTAAAAGTGTCGCTCTAAAAGAGCCGCACCCTACGCCATTACTGGATACAGCTTGACTTTTATGTGGCACAGCTTTTGTCAGCCAACCAGTTCCGCCGACATTGCTTACAGCGAAACATGGCATAACTGAGATTGGGGTTTACGCGTAGAAAGGAAACTCGGGTAGATCAGCAACGAAGACAATCCATGAAAGATAGATAGAGCATGGCTTAGGGTAAGCAATCAGCCTATCAGACTGGCAGTGATTCCTCAATTTTGGCTACTCAAGGCTGACAGTTTCGATTTAATTGCATGATTCCCAGCCCAGTATTTTAGCCACCTGAGTCGTTAACGTTAGGGGTTCAAAAGGCTTGCTAATTACTCCGAAAACATCCAATTCGGCGTATTTCAATTGATCAGCGGGCTCTGCCCTTGCTGTTAGCATGATCACAGGCATGGATTGGGTTGATGCATCCTTTCTCAACTCTCGCAGAAGCATTATCCCGTCCATCCCCGGCATCATATAATCCAGTAAAATTGCATCTGGATGCTCTTGTTTAGCTATGAATAATCCTTCTGGACCAGACTCAGCCATTGACACTTTATACCTACCAAAAGCAACCAGACAAGTCTTTACTACCGTTCTGATATACGCTTCATCATCAATCAGGAGGATGTGTTTTTCGTTAGTGTCCCTATTTATTCGCCACGGTTTTTGAGGCGATCATGCTTGGCATGATCCCTACGAGAGACGAGAAAGAAAATCGCTAAACAGCTCTCCTCATTTGGGAAAGCACCAATTTCGTCAGCCTTGGTTCGGAATTTCCGGAACAGCCTTTCTAGCGCATTGGAAGTACGAATCAGCGAATGAAGGGATTCATCAAAATCATAGAAACTCAAGGTCAGGGCAAAATCTTTGATGAAGGTTCTAACAGCATCGGGTTCAAGGTCTGTCCATTTCTGTGCAAACACGAGCAACGTCACAATCGCTTCTTCCCAGTCTGGCGCTTTATAGATAGCATAGGCATCGTGTTTAATTTGTGAATATCGCAGCTTCTTTGCTTCAGAGTGGGAGAGTTCTTGTCCTTGAGCATCCAGGTGTGGCAATTGCTCATAGCCCAAATGCCGGAGCATCGCTCGAACCTTGTGGGTAATGCATCGTTGATGTTGTGCGAGGGGAAACAGAGCGCGAATTACCTTAGGTAGTCCAGTGGTGCCATCACTGACAATCAGCTTCACCAAATGGGTTTGCAATCCTCGGTGCCGCAGGTGCTCAAAGAACAGTAGCCAGGCTGCCTCAGATTCTTGGACAGCCATTTCGTAATGAAGAACGGTTTGTGTCCCATCTGGCCATATCGCCATGGCCACTAAGATGACTCGGTCTTCCGCACGACGTAGCTTCCGGATATGTCCAGCTTGGTCTTCCCAAAAGTCTTCGGAGGCGCATTGAACACTCGCCCACACTCCATCAACAATCAGAATAAAAGGGGTTTTCTCAAGACGAGTTTGACGACTTTGGAGCATTTGCTTCTGAGCTTTGAGAGTAATCCGGTTAATGGCATTCACGGATAAAACTGCTCCCAGGATCTCATAGAGAGCTTCTTGCAAGTCTCGAAGCGATAAACCCATGACATACAAGCCCAGGCAAAACTCTAGAAGGCTACCGAGGGCTCGTTGGTAACGCTCTAGAATCTTCCACTCTCGGTCTGCATTCCCTTTCCGTAGTTTCGGGACAGATAGTTGAGCAATCCTGCCGTACTGGGTATCAAGAACCCGCTGATAATAGCCTGAACGTCGAGGGCGAGTCCCTTGAAGCTCTGATAGATAAGCTTGGACTTCTTCGTCTAGTGCTGACTCTACTGCTATCTGGGTAACTCGGTTAGCCTCAAGGCGCAGGGTTGCTTCTAAAGCTTTGTTAATAGAGGCATATGAACTTTGAGACTGGATACGGATAATCTGCTGCTCACGTTGGGAAATGTTCATCAAGGAGTGCTCCGAATTCTCTATTATCAGAGCATTTCAGCTATTCCAGCTCATGGCGAATAAATCAAGACACTAACTGTTTTTCTGACATCAGATCTTCTTGTCCTAAAGTAAGTAATCCTTCTGCTGCTAACCTTGCACTATCTGCTTTCTGGTTCAGGGAGCGTAAAGCAAAAGGTACTGCCTTGGCCTAACTCGCTATCTGCCCAAATAGTGCCGCCATGCTGCTGCACGATATTTCGACAGATAGCTAAGCCAAGACCTGTGCCTCCTTGCTCACGGGAATCAGAACCATTGACTTGTTGAAATCGATCAAAAATGATTTCCAATTTATCCGCCGAAATTCCCTTGCCATGATCTTTGACCTGAAATAGGACATGTGAAGAAGCGGAAATACCCCTTTCAAGAGAAGCTTGTTGATTACCCTGTGATAGCAATAGCGTATTGCCATTCTGCGTTAGAACACTGAGCCCTATCGTTGATCCAGAACTTGAGAATTTAATCGCATTGCTAACGAGATTCACAAGAACTTGAATGATACGATCTTCATCCGCCCAGACTTGATGGGTGGTCGGTGTAATGACGAGGCAGATATCTTTGTTATCCGCTGTATGGCTTAGGAGTTCAACAACTCTCTGCATCAGTAATGCCGCACTGCACCACTGCTGATGCAATATGATTTTGCGTAATTCAAGACGTTCTAAATCTAAGATGTCATTCACCAGGCGAACCAAACGTTCTGATTCAGTAGCAGCAATTTCGAGCATCTGTTTACTTGTTTCTGGCTGTTCATTCAGTACCCCAGATGCTAATAATCCTAGTGAGCCATGAATAGAGGCAAGCGGGGTCCGCAGCTCATGGCTAACACTGGAGATAAACTCATTTTTCATCTGCTCTAGAGCACGACGTTCGGAAATATCTACAACCTGTATAACAAAATAGAGTGGCTCCCCTTGAGAATCGCGAACAAGGGAGCCACTACAAATGGTCCATAGGGTCTTACCCAATTTATGGAGTAACTTACTTTCAATCTGAAGATTAGATGTCAGATTAGTGATTAACTGTTGAACGCAGTTAGGATAATCACCAAGTTCTTGTGGCTGGATAAGGTCTTGAATGTCTAGCTGGAGTAGTTCTGGTTTGGAATAGCCTAAGAGTTGGCAGAGGGCTGAGTTAACTTGCATGAAATGCCCGCTCATGGTGAGCATAGCCATCCCATTCACTGCATTCTCGAAGGCGTTGCGCAGATGTGTTTCCCTGCTTAGGATCTGGGAGTAACTGTCGGATTGCTTCAGAGCAATCGCCAACTGATTGCTGATATCTTGAAGTAGTTCAGCATCACTAGTCTGCCACTGACGATAGTAAGAACAGCTATGGATAATTAACAGACCCCATACCCGCGGCAAATGGTTGTCATCCATTTGCACAATGGGCGCAACAATTTTCGTTTTGACCCCAACCTGCTCCATGAACTCTGCTAGACAGTCAGCCCATTCATCTTTGAACACATCTAAAACAATGCGAGGGTTCCCCTGACAGTAATGCTCATAGCATTCATCCGGAAAACATTCATCCAGAAACATCATTTCCAATGTCATCGGGTATTCTGGCACGACAGATTCCTTTATGACTATCCCAGATCCTTGTGAGGTGAGATGAAAGATAAGTACTCGATCTGCTTGTAAAGCTTGACGGACTTCGGTAACAGTTGTGGATAAAATTTCGTCAAAGTCTAAAGACTGTCGGATATTTTGGGTGATATTAGCGAGCAGTTGCTTGCGGGCGAGTTGTTCTTCTAGGTGCCTCGTTCGGGATTGAAACTCAGGCTCTATTTCCTGATTGAGATTGGGGTGGTTTATCTGTGGCTCCTGATCTCTGATAATGTAACCTTCTACCCATAGAAAGATAACCTGGCCTGATTCTGAGAAAATGGGTTTTATCGACAGTGTGAAGGGGTTGGAGATACCTGATAGGCTGATATAGGTGACATCTTGCTGAATCCTTTGTCCCAAAGCTACTTGAGCGATAGATGCTTGTAGCTGCTCTTGAAGGTCTGGTGAGTGTGTCCACCAAGGTGCTTCCCCAAAAAATTGACCGAGAATATTTGTCTTCTCTAAACCAATAGCATCTAGAGCTAATTGGTTTACCTCTAGAATAGTTCCATTAACAGTGAGTAATCCAATCAACTCAAAAGGCTGATTTGCCATCTTAAATGTTTAGGCTTTTAGACCTTGGGGAGAGACTTGGACGGGCGTAAGCAAAGGATCGGGGATGCATGGCTCAAAGAAAAACGGGTCAAGGACAATAGATCCTGTACCCGAACCAAAAAACTATCATGACCCTACCATCGCAATTGCTAACCGTGCTAGCCCATGACGAATTTCTAGAACAAACTGAAGCACTCAAAGTATCAACCAGCCTGAGTCAGATGGTTTATATCGTTCTGCAAATGGGCTTGTTTCTAGCTCGCTGTCTTCTGGAGGATGAACTCTCAAGGCGCGCGAAAGCAGTATTTGTATGGCCTGTATGTACTACCTGCGGAACCCGCTTACATTCGAAGGGATGGGAATCTCGTCAGATGCAGACACTGGTAGGCACTATCTCTTGAAAGCGACGGGTGGGCCGTTGTCCCAAAGGATGTCCAGGCAGTCTGTTGACTCCCCTGGATCAAGCCATTGGGATTGCCCCCTATCAGCACAGCAGCGAAGAACTGGTGCGTCTGGGCTGCTTGTTGAGTCTGTTCATGCCCTATGAACTGGCCAGTTGGATGCTGGGTCAGTGGAGTGGTCTATCCGTGAGTCCATCCAGTTTGTGGAACTGGGTGCAATCCGTGGGTAACAAAGCTCAGCAGGAATTAGAAGCTCAACTCAACGCTCAATCATCAGGGACTCAGGCCCCTTGTGAAGCGATTTCAGAGATGTTATCTGCTCTACCTTTGGCCATTGCCGCCGATGGTGTGATGGTCCCCTTTCGCCCCACCCCGAACTCACCCAAGGGAAAAATCCAGTGGCGAGAAGTCAAAGTCGCCATCTTAGCTCGCCTGGGAACACGGGTTACCCGAGCTAAAAAGGAGGTCCCCCAATTACTGCGTCGAAGACTGGTGGCAGTATTGGGCGATATCGACCAGTTCATCCCTTTACTTCAACTCGAAGCTCACAAACAAGACTTTGAATCTGCTCCAAAAGTCATCTGGCTCAGTGATGGGGGACGAGGCTTCTGGCGAGTCTATCGCACCTTGTTCTCTCATTGTGCTGTGGCAGTCCTCGACTTTTTCATTCAGCAGGCCATCTGGCACGAGCAACTAAAGCGATGTTTGGAGATGCCCGCTCTGCTCAAGCCCAAGCCTGGTTCCGGCACTGGCGACACCAATTGCGACACGGGCAACACCTACTTGTATTACGGTCCTTGACGATATTGATTCACTCACAACTGTTAACGGGAAAGTCTTTTTCAACGTTGCTCCAGGTGCAGGCTTATTTCCAACGCCATCATAACCACATCCGTTATCGGCACTTTGAACAGCAACAGATTCCTCTCGGGTCAGGAATGGTTGAAAGTGCATGCAAGTGGTTGATTCAGCAGCGCTTTAAGGGAGTTGGCATGCGCTGGAGTGAGGATGGTTTCAACCATTTACTGATCTTGAGAATTGCCTGGGTCAATGAACGGTTTGACTCCTTATTCCCAGAGGTGACCATTCCGAAAACTAAGGCATCCCCGATCCGCTAAATACGCCCGACTTGGACATATGCCTAAAAAGGATTATAGGACTTGGGGTGCTGAGTAGATTGCGAGCTGCGGTATTTGCTAGCTAGACAATCTGCCCTTCATCCATGGAGTCTGTCCTTCAGTAAAGCCTTTATAAAGGTTGCTGTTAGAATTTTCATCATTAGCCCAGTGCCATTGATGTATTTTTTATAACGGATCAGATGGTCAAAAGAATTGAATTCATACAAAATTAACTTGTAAAACAGTCCAAAATGAAGAGCAGCAACAGTTAAGTTTATGATGCAGTCCATAGTTAAAGTCTGATCTGGCAAGCTGTTCTTTTCAAGTTGAGAGATTAATGATGTAGTATCTCAACTCAATCTACTAAGCATTTACACGTTTTTGAAACCTATACCTAAAGTATTACCAAGCAGGACCACCGCCACGATTTGCCATCCGATTTTTCTTGGGAGTTGCTTTATTCACGTTGAGATTACGTTCCATCATCTCGACACCATCAAGAGCTGAAATGGCAGCCTCTTCCTCGCTATTAGCTTCCATGTCTACAAAAGCAAAACCTCTAGGACGACTTGTCTCACGGTCTGTAGGAATATTGCCCCTAGTGACTGTTCCATACTCTGAAAAGACTGTATTGATATCCGCTTCAGTCATAGTAAAAGACAGGTTACCAACATAAATTGACATAGTTAATTTTCCTAAGATAAAAGGTGATGCTGTCAAGCACTGTTAAATATAGTCTCGAGGAATCTGATGAAGTTCTTAACAATCGTCACCTACCTATCCAGCTGAGATTTTGAACCATAGCAAATTTCATCTTCCTAAATTTAGGGCTCAAATATGAGGAAATTGTGAGAATTAAAAGTAATTTCATCTATTTTTAGAAAACTGGCATTAGAAGAATAGAATTGTATCTATCCCACAATTTTCTTTAGCTTAGTCAATATTTCTCCTAAAAATGAGAGGAATTTACGTAGAGTGTACAATTACTTATTAGAAGATAAAAATATTTACTGAAAGCTTTGGGAAAGGCTAGGCCATCCCTAGATGCTATGTCTGAGTTCTCAGACATAGCAAGAAAATCACATTACTAGCCATTCAAGCTAAGGTTCCTAGGCCTTTTAAGATTAAGACCTGCCTTTTTAAGATGTCCTCTTAGCTTTTCATAGTTATGCGGCAAATCTCAGCTTTTTCGTTGGATCAGACACTCGATCTCCTTTCGCTTACGGTTGCGCCTGATACGCCTTTGCCTGCAGCAATTTGTCAAATGGGGCAGACCTCGATTCATTGTCCTCTTCCTTCAAGAAAGAATGCGGCCCCTCATCAGCGATCGACGGCTGTTCAGCACAGAGGTTGTGTTGTTGTGTTGGACAATTCCCAACTAGTCGGTATCCTGACTGAACGAGATATTGTCAGGCTGATTGCAGAACATCGATCTCTAGCTGAACTAACCGTTGCGGATGTCATGTCGCAGCAGGTCATGACCTTGAAAGCTGAGGATAACCTAGATGTTCTCTCGACTCTAGATCTGATGCGACATCATCAGATTCACCATTTACCAGTGATTGATGAGCAAGGACAGGTTTTGGGGTTGCTAACACCCAGCCAGTTACGTAGTCTTCTAGAGCCTGCTGATTTGATGGAAATCCGTCAGGTCCATGAAGCAATGAACTCGATGGTCATTCATGCATTGCCGAAGGAGTCATTATTCCAGATTACTCAGATCATGACTCAACATCAGGTGAGCTGTGTGGTGATTGTTAAACCAAGAGATGGACCTGCCCATGCTCTCAGCCCGATTGGGATCATTACTGAGCGAGATATTGTCCAGTGCCAGCGGCTAGAGTTGAATTTGGAGCGAACCCAGGCTGAGAAGGTGATGAGTACACCGCTTTTTCTTGTTGACCCAAAAGATTCTCTATGGACAGTACACCAGACGATGCGACGCCATAAAGTGCAACGGCTAGTGGTGGCTGATACTCAAGGGAACTTGCAGGGAATTATTACACAGAGTCATCTGTTGCCTGTGGACCCAGTTGAGATGTACGAAATGCTGGATCTGTTGCAGCAACGCAATCAGAACCTTGAGCAAATGGTTCAAGAGCGATCCTCGAAGCTACAGCGACGTGAAGAGATGCTGCACAACTTAGCATTGGGGGTGGCAGCGGAGACAGGGAAGGATTTTTTGAGATCGCTAGTGAAAGCGCTAACCAAGTCATTAAGAGTAGACTATGCCTTCATCGGTGAAGTTCGTGAGCCTGTTCACTGCATACGCACCCTAGCCGGTTATGGTGACGGGCAGGAGATAGAGAATTTTGAGCACGATTTGACTGAAACTCCCTGTGAGAGAGTTGTGGAGAAAGAGACCTGTCTCTATCCATCCAATGTTCAGCAACTTTTTCCTCAAGACTTATTACTCCAGCGTTACCAAGTTGAAGGATATTTAGGGACACCCTTGATTAATGCTGCGGGTGAAGTTATCGGATTAATCTCTATTTTGAGTCGTCGCACCCTGCCAGACCCGCAGCTAATGACAGAGGTGCTGCAAGCTTTTGCAGCACGGGCTGCTGCTGAGCTAGAGCGACAAACTGTAGAAATTGAGCGGCAGCGATTCTTTGAACTATCTCTGGAGATACTCTGTATAGCTGGTTTGGATGGCTATTTCAAGCGGATCAATCCAGCTTTTGAGCGCATCTTAGGGTATACAAATGGACAGCTGTTGACGCAACCCTTTCTGAACTTTGTCCACCCGGAGGATCGTGCGGCCACTGCTGCTGAGGCGGAATCACTGGCTAGTGGTAGGCAGACCCTTACCTTTGAAAATCGATATCGCTGCTCAGATGGCTCTTATAAGTGGCTGTTGTGGAGTGCGACACCGGATCTTGAACAGCAACTGATCTATTGTGTCGGGCATGATATTACGGAGAGTAAGCAAGTTAAAGTAACTCTCCAGAAAAGTGAATCAAAGCTTCGTAGTTTCTTTGACAGTGCCCCCATGATGATGGGCGTTGTGGAACTCTTAGAGGATGACATTTTACATATTTCTGACAATGTAGTGACAGCTCGTTTGTTCAATGTCACCCCAGTCGAGATGCAAAACAAACGAGCCAGCAAATTGGGTGTTCCCTTAAGCTACATTCGACAATGGATTGCTCAGTACCGGGAGGCGGCACGAACCCAAAAACCACAGAATTTTGAATATTCACACGAAACGGAGGTGGGTCAACGATGGTTATCCGCAACTGTAGTGGCCATCAAAGATAGGGTTGAACAACCAACACGATTTGCTTATATCGTTAACGATATAAGCGATCTCAAGCAGGCAGAGACTGCCCAACAAGAAAGTCAACAGCGACTGAGCAGTATTCTAGATTCCCTGCAAGATATTGTCTGGTCTGTAACGGCAGATTCATTTGAGATGCTTTATCTCAGTCCTGCCGCTGAGACAATTTATGGTCAACCCATTACTGATTTTCTAAAACACCCGGAACTTTGGCTGCAAATGGTTCATCCTGATGATCGAGGTCGAATCAGAGCTTTTACGAATTCACTGATAGAAACTGGCAGCAATGAAATGGAATATCGGATCGTTCGGCCTGATGGATCTATCCGCTGGTTATTGGACCACGCTTGGGTAATCTATGACGATGGCGGTACACCGATGCGGTTAGATGGTGTGGCCACTGACATCACGGATCGTAAACTTGCTCAACAACAGGTCCAAGAGCAAGCAGCGCTTTTGGATGTTGCAACAGATGCCATTTTGGTTCGAGGCATAGATAACCGGATATTATTTTGGAATAAAGGAGCAGAAACCCTCTATGGTTGGGCTTCTGAGGAAGTCTTAGGTCAAAATGCTAATCAGTTGCTCTATCACGATGCAATGGATCAAGAAGAAGAAATTCATCCGTCCTTGACTCGTAAAGGGAGATGGGAAGGCAAATGTCAGCAAATCACAAAAGGGGGACAAGACATCACGGTTATGAGTCGATGGACATTAGTGAAGGATGAGCTAGGCAACCCTAAATCAATCCTGACCGTCAACACAGACATCACTCAGCAAAAGCAATTAGAAACCCAGTTTCTTCGTGCCCAGCGACTAGAGAGTATTGGCACACTCACAAGTGGAATTGCCCACGATCTCAACAACATTCTTACTCCTATCTATGGGGTCGCTCAGCTCTTACCGATGCAACTCCCTGATACCAACGAACATATTCAGCATCAGTTTGAGATTTTGCAAGATTGTGCCAAACGTGGTGCCAAGATCATTAGCCAAATGCTATCGTTCTCCAGAGGTGTGGAGGGTGAACGCACGGCGCTGCAAATTAAACATTTAATTACAGAAATTCAGAGCTTCGCCTATAGAACCTTTCCAAAATCTATTGAACTCTCTATAGATGTGCCTGAAGATCTTTGGTCTGTTAGAGGAGATGCAACCCAGCTCGATCAGGTGTTCATGAACCTATTCATCAATGCTCGTGATGCGATGTCTGAGGGCGGAATTTTAAGCATTTCTGCAACGAATCTAATGCTAGATCAAACCTATGCTGCCAACCACATAGAGGCTCAGACAGGCCCCTATATTCTAGCCACGATTACGGATACAGGGAGTGGCATCTCGGAAGATCACCTTGAGCATATCTTCGAGCCCTTCTTTACGACAAAGCAACCTGAGGGAGGGACGGGCTTGGGGCTATCCACTGTCCATAGCATTATTCAAAGTCATGGCGGTTTTGTCACTGCCTACAGTGAATTAGGTAAAGGGACTCAATTTAAGATTTATCTGCCCGCGATTGAGGCAGCAGATGCAGTAGAGCAAGAAGCGTTAGATTTGCCCTCAGGGCACGAAGAGTTGGTGTTAGTAGTAGATGATGAGGCCCCGATCCGTGAAGTCGCCCAACGTGTTCTAGAAAATCATCACTATAGAGTAGTGGTTGCTGTCGATGGCATTGACGCGATCGCCCAATATACCCAGCATCAAACGGATATTAAAGTAGTTTTGATGGATATGACAATGCCCACATTAGGCGGGGCAACGGCCATCCAAATTATGCAAAAAATTAACTCTCAGTTAAAGGCTATTGTCGTCAGTGGTTTACCGGGTCATGAACAGGTTTCTTCAACGATCGGGGAGAGTGTTAAAGCTTTTCTCCAAAAGCCCTATTCCGCGGCTACCTTGCTAAGGACGTTACAGGATGTCCTTGAAAACAAGTCACAGGTAACAGATGAAGATACCGCTCAAAAGTGAAGCAACAATAATCCGTTAGAACAAGAAGCGAACGATCATACTGGAGAATCGTTGGGGTGCGGCCATAGGCAGTGTGCAGTGTTCATAGCAAAGGGTGAGGACTGAAGAGTTTCCTGGGTCTTTTCAGGGAGTGTCAAGACTTTTGTGTAAGCCCAATCACCCCCAAATCCTCGCCACTCTCTCCCGCTCCAGCCCCATCTGAACCATCTCCCCGATCCTCTCCATTGTCTCACCAGGACGCAGCTCAATCACCTGCAAAACCTCAAAGTTCTCCTCAATCTCAACGGCGCACTCCAAGCAAAAATCAGGAGTAGCAAACGATTCCCTCACAAAAGGCTTCCCCGTTCCCGCAACCGTAATCCAGTACTGCCCGAATCCATTCTTGGCAACAGCCAGCTCCTCCAGCTCCCCTCGCCTCCTGGTCTGCTCAAACAAATTCTTCTGACCCAACTCCAGATTCCTGAATCGCCTCTCCAGGTCAGCCGATATACTAGGAATTCTCGGTTGACGGGAACTCTGTTTTGCCTAAAAGCTTCGGGGTGGGAGTAGCGGGCTTGGGTTGCTCCGGGGTGGTCTGGGGGGTGGGCTTGGAGTTGAGGCTGATGATTTGGGGGTTCATTAGCTTTTGCTGGATACGTTAGCATGATCATTGAGAGTGCCAATATCAAATCACCAGTTACTTCTCTGAAGTTGGCACAAAAACTTAAGCAACATACTACTTTGGATTATTTGTCATGTCGATTTATGTTGGCAACCTTTCCTATGAAGTTACTGAGGAAGCCTTAAACAAAATATTTGCGGAATACGGTGCTGTGCAAAAGGTTAATATTCCCACTGACAGAGAAACAGGCAAGATTAGAGGGTTTGGCTTTGTAAAGATGATTGACGAAACTGAAGCAGCTCAGGCCATCGAAGACTTGAACGGGGCTGAGTGGATGGGGCGCACCCTGAAAGTGAATATGGCAAAACCCCGTGCTAGCAAGGGAGGGTAACCCCTGCGAAATGGAGCCAGTTTAAGAAAGTAAACCCAACAACTCCCCCGCAGCCTTCACCTTTGCCTGCTTCTTTGACGGCCCCTCACCAATTCCTTCTATGCCCATAGCCCGCACTGCACAGCGAAAACCTTCCGGTATCACCTCAAACTCATATCTGGGCATAGAGATTTGCTGACGCTGGCATAACTCCTGCAATGCCCCAATCGGATTCTCCACCACATCACCAGGCAAGCTCATGGGTTCTTCTGGGTCTTCCTCCAGGTCCTCAGCTTCTTCCTGGCCTGGGTGCAAGACCCTCACCTGTTGCTCAGCTCTGAGAATAGCTCGGTTTCTGGCGCAATCTAGAAATTTGATCAATGCATCTTCAGGATCATCATTGGGGTAAAGGTAGGCGAGGAATCCAAGGTGTTCGGGGGTTAGGTGGATGGTCAGACTGGAGATTGGCTGATGGAAGGGCATGGTTAGAGGTTGGAAGACTCCAAAATCATCTTAATTCCATGTTTTGGACGCAAAGTTATTGACGGTAACAGCTCAATAGACTGGTCCGGGACAAGTTTGAAGTAATGTTGTTTTGAAATCATCGCTAGTATTAGCGTCGCCTCCATCATGGAAAAGGCTTTGCCAATGCAACTCCTTGGTCCTGCTCCAAAAGGGAAATAAGCACAGCGTGGCAGATTTAGTTCTAATTCACCCATCCATCGCTCAGGTGAAAACTTCTCAGGATTGTCAAAGAAGCGGGCATCTCGATGGACAATCCATTGACTGAAATAAACAGACGTTCCTTTCTCCAGCAAATAAGGGCCAATCATGCAGTCTTGGGCAACTTCGCGAGTCAGCGCCCAAGCTGATGGATACAGACGCATTGACTCTTTAAGAACCATCTCTGTGTAAGGCAAGAGGGGAAGGTCTGTGATGTCTGGTTCTCTTCCCTTCAGGACGGATTGCGTCTCTAAGGTTAGCTTAGTTGCAACTACCGGATTTTGAGCCAACAGCATTAGCGTCCAGGTTAGGGAATTGGCTGTAGTCTCATGCCCTGCTAGTAATAGCGTCATAACTTCATCGCGCAGCTCATCCATCGAGAGCTGATTACCATCTTCATCTTGGGTGGAGAGAAGACTTGACAACAAATCATCTTGCGGAGAATGACGACGCTCTTCAATGATGGACACTACGATCTTATTGAGGTATTTAATAGCCTGATTTGCTCTAAGATTACTCGGCGTAGGTATCCAAGTAGGAACTAAAAAGCTAGTCTGTCCCCTGTGATAGCTTTGAAGCATAATTGCTTCTAAGGCATCCCCAATCTCTAAAGCTACTTGGGTAACATCAACGCCAAAGAGAACTTTGGTAATCACCTTAACGGTAAGCTGACTCATCTCCTGGTGGATATCACGGACCTCTCCGTTCTTCCAGGTATTGAGCATCTCAACAGTGCTTTCTATAGCCGTAGCAGCATAGGCCGATATCTTGTCCTGAGTGAAGGCAGGCTGCATAAGACGCCGATGTCGTTGCCAGAGTTCTCCATCACTCAGCAGTAGACCATTACCAAGGAATCCTTTCAAAGAACGATAGCTAATGTCCTTAATAAAATGCTGATTTTTTTTGCTGAGGACTTCGGAAATCAGGTCAGGATGATGAAAAATATAGATATGGGTTGAACCAATACTTATCCTCTCTACATCTCCATATTCCTTAGCGGACTTGATCGAAAATTCGATCGGTTTTCGAGAGAACTGTATCAGTTGCCAGACAGCAGAGAGGCCGTTAATTCCTGGTACTTCATTGGGATAAGTAGGCGTAGGAGTACTAGTTGTCATAATTTACAGAGATCATTGATGAGCTGGAGTCAGGCAGCTAAGACTTAACAATAGGATCACACTCGCCAGATACTAGGTGGCTTAAAATACTGTGAAGAATAAAAATTCAATTTGGTTTACAAGATAGAAAAACTAAGTATTTTTATAAAGCATAGGATGAATAAAAATTCAGGATTGTACAGTTACATTACTTGATAACACTTAGTTTCTACAGGTATGCTTGTTGACGCTAGATTTTTTATTATGGAAATCTTTTTTGCTTCACGTAAGCATCTATATTCTTTCAAAGAAATGCTTAATAAACAGATGGCTATTTTTAAGCATCATTTAGTTAATATATAATGCATTTTCATGAATTCACTTAGATTTTGGAGTCATTCGTTATCATCTTTTTGCTTCATTCTAGTATCAACAGTCCAAGCGGATGCTCAGATTATTCCTGACTCTACACTTGGGGCAGAAAGTTCAATTGTTAATTCTATCAATGGCACTCCTAATACTAGGCTAACAGGTGGAGTAACTAGAGGTTCAAATCTTTTTCATAGCTTTTTAGAATTTAGTATTAACAACGGCCAGGGAGCTTATTTTGATACTTCTAATAATATACAAACAATTATAACGAGAGTAACAGGAAATAAAACTTCTCTAATTAATGGAGCTTTAGGTAACTTAGGAAATGCTGATCTCTTCTTTCTTAATCCCAATGGCATCATTTTTGGTCGAAATGCCTCTCTAGACCTCAATGGCTCCTTTATTGGTAGTACTGCAAATAACCTTTGGTTTAAGGATAAATCAATCTTCCCTGCTAATCCTTCGCTTAAATCTCTTGTACTTACTAGTAGCACCCCAAGTAGTCTTGAATTCTCAGAAAACCCTGGCCTTATCCAGATAGTTGGTGAAGGCAACAGACTCGCAGATTTCACGATTTTCCCACTATTCAATCCTTTTAATGTTCCAGCTGGACTTTCTTTAAAGCCGAATAATACTCTTGCATTGATTGGTGGGAGAATCTTAAGTCAAGGAGGAGTAATAAGATCCTCAAGTGGTCGAATTGAATTAGGTAGTATTTCCAGCGGTGAAATAGAACTCAATAAGATTAATTCAGGTTGGGCATTTGATTACTCAAATGTAAACTTATTCCAAAATATTGAACTCACTGAAAGATCACTTATTGATACTTCCGGTATTGTAGGTGGATCAATTAATTTACAAGGTCGAAGCATTACTTTAGACGGGGGTTCTACCGTCTTAATACAAAATCTGGGAGATTTACCTTCAGGGAATATCACAGTAAGTGCTTCGGAAAGTCTAACAGTAAGTGGAATATCTGATGATCCTCGTTTCATCACTCCTGTAATTGCTGCAATTGCCGGGGATGACTTAAATATTAAAATCCCTAGCACCTTCTTAACAGAAACTATTGGTCAAGGAGAATCAGGAGATATTAAAGTTTCCACCTCAAAATTAGTTGTTAATGATGGTGCTCAAATCCTTACAAGAACTTACAGTACTGGGGAGACTGGGAAGATAGATATTAAAGCTACTGAAACTATTCAAGTTTTAGATTTTGCACCAACTTTACCAGTGGTCTTTAGCAATATTAGTACTGCTACATTTAATTCGGGTGATTCTGGAGATCTAACGCTATCCGCCAAAAATATAGTTGCCTCTAACGGTGGTAGTATCGGTTCTGCTACTTTCAATATTGGGAATGGGGGAGATGTAAATATTAATGCAACAGACATTACTTTGACAGGGGTAGTACCATTTTTATTTATTCCTAGTGGAATTACTGGAGCTACATTTAGCTCCGGCTCCGCAGGTACAATAACAATCAATACGTCTTCTTTGTCATTAATAGATGGTGGTCGTTTAGGAACATCTACAGTTGCATCTGGTGATGCTGGTGAAGTTACGATTAATGCTGCTCAGTTTGTAAAAGTTAGTGGGACTGTTCCTGGCTCAATAAACCCCAGCATAATAGATTCCTCCGCTAATATTATTGATCCTGCCTTAAGAGTTGAATTAGGGCTGCCTGGAAGTCCACTGCCAATAATACCTAGTGGAACTGCTGGTGACGTATCCATCAGCACCCAGAATTTACTTGTTGATAATGGTGGTCTAATTAGTGTTCGAAATGATGGTCAAGGAGATGCAGGATCACTAACAATTGATAGCAAAAGAATTAGTCTGAATAATGGAGCTATTGTCGCTAGCACCAACGGCGGTAATGGTGGAAACATTGATCTTTTATCAGAGCTATTGATATCAAACAATGGCTTAATTTCTGGATCGGCTCAAGGTGATGGAACGGGTGGCAACTTAACTATCAATTCAGATCTAATCGTTTCATTCAATAACAGTCTATTTTCTGCAAATGCAGAGCAAGCAACAGGTGGAAATATTTTGGTTAACACTCAAGGAATATTTCTAGGTGAAGATAGCAAGATCACGGCTTCATCCTTATTAGGGGCGCAATTTACTGGCAATATCGAAGTCAATAGTCCCAACATAGATTTCACAAAGGCAACATTGGATCTAGCGATTAGACCTGAAATTGAGCGAGTGACAACTAGCTGTAATATCAGCCCTGGAGAAGCAGCGAGTGAATTCACTCGTCCTGGGTCCGGGGGGATTGCATCAAACTCTGATAGTTTTGGGGAAATTAGTGTAGCTACAACCAGTCAAGCTAATCTGCAAGCCCAACAAGAATATTATCTTGATCCAGAAACAGGGAAGCCAGAAAAATACCCCAACGTTGTTGGCTGGAAAAACAATCCAGATGGCACAATTGCATTTACTTCTGATCCAACAGAAGCAGTCCAAACTAAAGCGTTCTGCTCAAAAGCTGCCTCAAAAGAATCATAGGCAGATACATGTTTAATAGAAATTTTTTGCTGCTTAGTCTGGTTGGGCCATGTATCTTTTCGCAACCTGCTTTTTCTCAAGCACAACTTCTAAATCCATCTGATCTAACACCCAGGAAATCTCCTATACCAGATTTTCCAATACTACCTGAGTTAGATCCCTTACTGGAAAAACCTTCGTTACCTGAGCAAATTCCACCCGATTTTTTACAGGATTCTGTTGAGGTAGAAAGCTTTTTATTCAAAGGAGCTACTGTTTATCGTGACGAGGATTTACAGAAAATTTCTGCACCATATCTGGAAGGACCACAAAGTATTGTTGAGCTACAAGAACTCACTCAGGAAATTGTTGCTTTTTACGAAAATGCTGGATATGTTGCAATCTCAGCAGCTCTGGCACAACAGCAAAACTCCAAGATAGATCCCAGTAAAGCCGTCGTCACAATCCTGATCACGGAAGGTACTCTTGAGAACATTGATATCCAGGGAGCTAAGCGCCTGGAGAAGTATGTTCGGCAGCGATTGCCCAAGCTAAATTCAATAATTAACGAAGACACGATCCTAGAAGATATCCGAATACTACAAGCAGACCCACTGGTTGAGAAAATTTCAGTTGGTCTGACAAAGGGGTCTTTCTTGAATCGATACACCCTAAACGTTGAAGTTACCCCAGCAAAACAAAGGAGTCTAGTTCTTGCCCTCGACAACGATCGCCCTCCTACTGTAGATACGTTTCAACGCAGCATCGAATTCACAGATCGCAACCTCGTTGGATGGGGGGACAACCTCAACCTCAAAGTTAGCAATACAGACGGCAGCACCTCTGTTCAGTTTGCCTATTCTCTGCCAGTAAATCCCCAAAACGGCACCGTGGGTGTGAAATATTTCTACGGTTCGAGCAAGGTGGTAGAAGACCCTTTTGATGGACTGGATATCGAGGCTGATGCAGAGCTTTGGGAATTATGGTTTAGGCAACCCATTATCCAAAAAGCAACCACAAATTCAGTAGAAGAACTTGCATTAAGGATCGCATTCACTCGTGAATCCAGTGACTTCTCGCTATTGGGCATCCCTTTCCCGGTTTCAAGAGGTGCCGATGCATTAGGCCGAACCCGAACATCAGTTCTTCGCTTTTCTCAGGACTGGTCTAAGCAGAGCAATGAAACTATTCTCTTCTTGAGGTCACAGTTTAATTTTGGTCTAGATATTCTAGGCGCGACAACAGATGATGACGGTCCTGATGGTCGCTTTTTCGCGTGGAAGGCACAAGGGCTTGTGGTAAAACGATTGTTTGATGATTGGACAATAGCTTTAAGATCCGAGCTGCAACTTGCTGAAAGTACCCTCGTCCCTTCAGAGCAAGTCTCTTTGGGGGGATTCTCCTCTGTCCGTGGTTATCGCCAAAATCTATTGTTGGGTGATAATGGTTGGCTTAGTTCAATAGAACTAGGGATTCCCCTTTACTCAGGAGCCGTTGGTAATTTTAGGCTAGCGCCATTTTTTGAGGTCGGTACAGTTTGGAATAACGAGCCTCAATTTATTCCTACTGCAAATACCCTTGCTGCAGTAGGAATTGGTTTGCGCTATCAGCAAGGAGACTGCCCAAGTGTCCGTCTTGACTGGGGTATCCCCTTGCTAAACACTCCAGAACAAAGGCCATCTCTTCAAGAATCAGGCATCTACATATCAGTACAATGCGATATTTTTTAAACAGCCTTTTACTTTCAGCATTAATAGCCCTAGCAAGCATCCCTGCCCTGGCTAGCCCTATTGAGAAGGCAGAGCAACTTACCACTCAAGGGCATCAGCATCTACGACAGGGCAATCCTGGCAATGCGATTGAGACGTGGCTAAAAGCATTACAGATTTACCAAAAAGAGAATTCAGAAGATGGTGAGAAAAGTACTCTGATTCACTTGAGCTTGGCTTATCGAGCAAAAGGCCAGTATCCCAATGCCTGCTGGGTGCTGACGGATGCCCTAGAGGTAGACGACAGTGCTATTTGTCGCAACGTCAACCGACCAACCGCTGAAGAGGTTGCTACCGCCCTTCAAATCATTAAGGAACAGCCTGATACTTTACTGACTCTCAAAGCTTTGCAAGAGCTAGGCATAGTTTTACGAGTCATTGGAAATCTAGATGAATCTGTGTCAGTCCTAGAGATAGCTCTAGCCTCAGCTCAGAGACAAAATCTAACTTTTGAGCATTACGCACTTAGAATGAGCTTGGCAAACGTTCAAGCGGATCTTATTCGCCAAGCCCAAAATCGATTTTCTTTATCGGATAATCCACTAACAAAAGCCCAGTTTATTGAGGTTGCAACTTCAACGCTACCCGATGTCTCAAAAACGTATCTGGAACTAGCAGCAACAGGGCCAAGATTCCTCCGAGCAAGATTGAATTGGCTCAAAATTTTCTTATCCATCAACCAATGGGCTAATCAAGATCCGACAAATCCTGAACTATCTGCGTTGAGAAGCAGCCTAATTCCTGGCTTGGATTCCACGCTGGATAAAGCCTTAGTAGCGGATTACTCGAAAGAATCACCGATCCAAAGTGTATACAGCCGAATCAAATTAGCAAAATACCTTCTGGAAATACAGAAGAGTGATTTACCTGTAACCACCGAGAAGCACATCCTCATCCTCGCTTTTGAACTTGCGAATTCAGCTAGGAACGATGCACTGAGTCTAAAAAATGAGCGGGCAGAGTCCTTTGCTGTCGGAGTAACGGGCCTACTATACAAGACTACAAAGCAGAACGATTTTGCACAAAGATCTTTCAAGGCTGCGAGGGATTTAGCGGTATCAAGCAACTCTGCTGATTCTGCCTATGAGTGGGAATGGGAGCTAGCAAAACTATATCAAGCGCAGGGTCAAACCCAGGATGCAATCTCAGCCTATGAACGATCAATCAAAAACCTTGATCAGGTTAGAGGTGATCTGCTCCCTATTGACTCTGAGCTGCAATTCAGATTCGCAGACAAAGTTAAGCCCGTTTATCAACAATACATCAGCGTACTATTGGAGTCTGATACGCCAAATTTAGAGAAAGCTGTATTAACAAACGAGCGGCTGCAAGTTGCTCAAATCGAGAATTTCCTGCACTGTGGAAAGCTAGTTTTCGTCTCCACAACCCAAATCGAGAATGCACCAACTACAATCCATGTTCTGGAACTGGAAGACAGTTTTGAGATACTTGTACCCAACAACGGGACTTGGGCAAGGTTCTCAGCCAATGGGGAGCGGGTCAGAGGTCTTGCTAGTAAAATCTTAATAGAGCTTCAAGATGAACAATTTTCCAGCACTGAAGACGATTCCTTGCTAGCAGAATCCCAAGCACTTTACCAGCTACTACTAGACCCAATTGAGAAGCAGGGGCTATTGCCAGAACAGGACGACACGATTGTGTTTGTCACTGATGGAATTCTTAGTAATATTCCCCTATCAATGCTCCATGATGGCAAGAAGTATTTGGTCGAACGATATAGTATTGCTACTAATCTGGGCAGACTGCAAGCTCCTGAAGCGGTTAGTCCCCAGCAGCTCAAATTACTGATCACAGGGATATCGAAAGCAAGCCCTAGCCTAAATGCTCCTCAAATTCCGTCAGGGCTGGATGTCTTATCGGAAACAGAAGAAGAAGCCACTCTGGTTAGCAGTAGCAAAATAGAATCATCTACTTTACTCAATAGCAAGTTTACTGCCAACAACTTAAGAAGAAAGTTGAGTGGCGATTACAATGCGTTGCACATTTCCACTCACGGGCAATTTTCTTCAGATCCAAATCAAACGTTTTTACTGGCATGGGATAAACCCGTCCCATTACAAGAGCTTGATACCATCATTAGGCAAGGAACTCAAGTTGCTGCTAATAACTTGGAGCTACTTTTCCTGAGTGCCTGCCAGTCTGCAAAAGGTGACCAGCTATCTAGCCTGGGTATTGCGGGTGTGTCAATCCAAGCTGGTGCAAAATCAACAGTCGCATCCTTGTGGCTAGTTGATGCTGAATCTACTGCTCAGCTTGTAGGAGACTTTTACAAATCATTGGCAAATGGAAAGACGAAAGCAGAGGCCCTGCGAAAAGCTCAATTGGCACTATTGGGTAAACCTGCTACTCGCCACCCTTACTACTGGGCACCATTTGTCTTGTCGGGAAGCTGGCTTTGATATTGATCCAGAGCTTGCAAGCCAGCTTGAGCTTTCTCTAGGGCAACTTGATTATTCTGAGACTTTGCTAACTGCATAGCCTTCAAGTACTTCTCTCTAGCTTCATCCAGCAACCTTACATCAATAAAGCGTTCTGCCAACACCGTAAATATTTCCGGGTGACTACTTCCTGCCTGTATTCTGGCCTCTAACACTTTAATACTTTCGTCCAGTACACCTTTGGACAGATAGGCGGCATTGAGATCTAAATATGCCTCTCGGTCTGGATCGAGCTTAAAGCTACGAATTAGTCCAATCATCTGCTGAAGATCTTTCGCGTCTTCGGTCTTCAGCAAGCGGAATATAGAAGAATCCGCAACAATCGGAACCTCATTTTTATAGGCAATCACGTTGACCTTATAACGATTCCCTGGACTCAAAGGAGCGTGTTCATCAGGATATTCTAAAAACGCTGATGTAGTGGTTTTTGACCACAAATTTTTCCTGGGAGATCCAAACTCAAACCGATATCTTGTTGCACCGTCAACAGCAGACCAAGAGAACTGTGGTCGGGGTTCCAGTAGCCAACGACCATAAGGGGTGATTATTCTTGGCTTTACTGCACGGCTACCACCTTTCCTTCGATTACAAAAGCTACGAGAAGGGAGAGGGCATTTTTTAAGGTTGGAATCCCTGGTCTGTTTTTTAGGCCGACATTGTTGCTCGGATGGATTGAAGTAGCAGAGGACAAAGCTACCTGATATTTGCGAAACAATCTGATCGCCACTACAAAGCAATTTACCGACGAGATTCTGCTGACTCGCCTTCAAGATTCGGCCAATCGGTTCACAGGTTTCTTTCTTGGGCTGCGATTGAGCTACAGCCGAAGCAGGCCAAATAATTTGTGAGGCCAACAGAATCAGGGTTGTTTGCTTCGCAAGATTCATATGTTGGGAAAAACACCTATTTCTTTCTTCGTTAAATAAGATTATAGGCTATGGCTCTGGGAACAAGCGATTGAGTACGAGGCTCTTCCATTCATCTACCTCTGGTAAAGATGAATCGAGTTGTAGACAAGTTTTCCAAGCTTTTTGTGCCAAGGGCTGTTTACCTTGCTCTTGATAGACTTGGGCAATAAGACAGTGGGCTGCTGCCATCTCGGGATCTAGGCTAGTTGCTTGTTTTAAATGATCTTCAGCTTGCTCGTGCTGTTCAAGTTTGAATTCTGCCCAGCCCAGATTTTTCAACAGCAGCGCCCTATCTAAGTCTCTTGCTGCAGTCTCCCCTACCACTCTTGTCACCAATTTCTTTGCTTCAGCATAATTACCCTGCAATATTTTAAGGCGCGATAGATTATTGGCCGATCCGACAGCTTGGGCATCCGTAGCATTCTCAATCACCCGTCTGTAATATTTCTCGGCTAACGTAGCGTTTCCTTGATCCTCATATAGGCTAGCCAGATTGAAAGTCGAGATCCAATAACTGGAATTTACTTGAGCTGCTTTTTTGTAGTTTTCGATAGCACAAGGGAGATCACCCTCGACCTGACAGATAATACCTAGATTGTTGAGGGTTTCTTCGTTGTTGGGATTCAGATTTAGAGCTTTTGCATAATTCTCTTTAGCTGCACTCAGTTGATTGTTCGATTGCTCTACATACCCCTTGTAAAAGTAGTGTTCTGCCATAGACTGACTGTAGAATTCCTTCCCCTCTTTGATACCTACGTATCCCAGTACAGCGATACAGACAGCAAAAACCCCTAAACCCAATTTGAAATATGGAGATCGGCTGGCTTTCTCCCAAAGCTCCAGCTTTTCAATGTCTTGAAGGAGGTACTTAGTGCTTTGATGGCGATCTCCTGGTTGGATCGCCATCATTTTGTCCAGCAGATTAGCCAGTTTGCGATCCAATCGAGGTAATTTATCTCGCCAAATAGGTTCTCCTGTTTTCTTGTCGATAGGTAGCTTATAAGGCTGAACCCCTGTCAGTACCTCAATAATGGTGCGTCCCAAGGCATAAAAATCTGACTGGGGCAGCGCTTTGCCGTTGACCTGCTCTAGGGGGGAGTACCCCATGCTTTGAATTAAAGTAATGTCGTCAAAGCGCTCAGTAATACCGTCAGTGTTCTCAGGTGTGGCTAACTTAGCAATGTACGTTTCCGTGATGGGCCTAATAGCACCAAGATCTATTAATGCCAGCTTTCCATCTGGCCTCACAATTATGTTTGACGGTTTGATATCTCGGTGAAAAAAGCGCTTTTCATGAATTGCATGGAGGATTTGAGCCAGTTGCTTCAGCCAATCAAAAGCTTGATGAGGAGATACGGGATCATGAGTTTTCAGCCATTCCTTAAGCGTCACCCCCTCTATTTTTTCCATCACAAATCCATAAATCTCACATGGATCTTGTAATGGGTTTAATTTTATTTTGAAATACTCGTACCACTCTGCTCTCGGCACACACGGATGCCGAATACTTCTAAGTGCTACATATTCACGCTCAAACATTGTGACTAGCTTTGGCTGAACATCCTTGAGGATTTTTATGATCTTGACATCCTCATCCCCTGCCTGCGCCTCAAAAACCTCTGATCTCCTTAAAGGATGGAGATCGCCCAATGGTTTTAGTAAGCGATAGCGATCTCCTATCAGCAAGGAGGCCCCACAGTTTTGACATTGATCCAATTGGTCTGGATTTAGTCGTTGATCACATATAGGATTCGGACAATAGCTCACTGAACAAGAACCCTACTAAACTTTCTGGGAAATTCGCGCCTTCACAGCTCCAGACGGATCTGTAAGCAGATATTTCCTAATGACGGGAGGCATCCTAAATTCCAAGGCTTTTGCGGTGAATTCTTTCTCAATAACTGAACGCTCAGTGAGAGAATTCAACGCTTCCAGGATTTGAGACTTTGATGTGCTAAATTGCTGTTCATCAATTATGTGCGTAATCAAGCTATCCAGCGTAATTGAATCATCAATTTCTAACTGTTGAGCCATAAGAACTAAGATTTGCATCTCTAAAAGGCTAAGTCTCCCGCCTATCCCAAATTGCTGATCAAATCTAGAAGGGAAAGAACTACCTAGCCATATAGTTTCATATTCAATAAATCGACTTATTTTCCCATCGAAAAAGTCTTTAATTCGGTCTGCTATATTGTGGAGTGCAAGAGGATTTCCACGATACTGGTCAGTAATTTTTAACCAATCATCTCGCCCTTGCAAAGCATACTCTTCATATATTTCAAGTGATTCACTAGCAGAAAGACCTGTTAAATGAAATGTTGTAACTGGTTTTTTAGCTTGGCTAAGCTCATCCAAGTCTTTGAAATTTTCTCTACTTGTTAAAACTACAACACTATTATGAGATTCCTCTACAACTCTTCTTAGTAAATAGCCGTAGCCAATATATTTTTCACCGTAAGGATTAATATTGTCACCTTTTAGAATAGAGTCAGCTTCGTCTAGGATTAAAAAGCATCTATTTACTTTAAGGAATCTAATAAATTCATCACTCGAATAATCTTTGTCTCTATCCTTAGAGTCCTGATTAATATCTTGAATAATATTTTGGTATAAATCTTCTAGATGAGGACCATGATAAATTGACTTCCAGATATAATAATCAAATTCATAATCATCCGACCGACTAACTAAGTCTATTAGCTTTGCTGCTAAGGAGCTTTTACCTATACCCACTTGCCCTGTAATAACGATACAGCGGCTATCTTGTGTTCTCATGAGTAATTTTTTCAGCTCTGATGATCGACCATACAGCTTCTCAGTAGAAGGTAGGTAATCAATATTTGACTGCGATCTACCAGCGTTCCAAACCCGGTCATCTCCAGGTAGAACACCAACTGTATCAATTAGCTCTTCAACAACATCCTTGATATAAGGCTTGCCAATTCGGTATTCCTCTCCTAATATCTGCTGGAGAAATCGCCATAATCCAGGGCCAGCAGTATTTTGTAGGTAAGCTTTTTCAAATCGCGAGTCAGCCGCTAACGCTTCGTAAGACAATCCTTTTATTGAGCCATGCAAAATACACCGCTCAACCTCGGTAAGCTTTTTTCCCCGTATTTTTAGGGATTGACTATCAACCCAAGTGTAGAAATCATCAAGCGTTAAAGCCATCTCAGTCCTTGCATATATTTTCTGCTAAATATTTAATAGGTTGGTGACAATAGTATAGATGGAAATCAGTAAAGTATTAAGTAATCATTTTATCTTAATGCGACTTAGCAAGAGACTGACACTCTTAAAGGATTTCTGAGAAGTGGGTTTAATGTTCCTCATTAGATCTTTGGTAGGTAGCGTAAGAGACTGAAACCTCGTCTTTCCATTGGGCTAGATGACCAGAAATCTTTCCTGGAGATTTTTTGACGTTTTCTGAGCCAATAACTCATAGCAATCTGTATGTATTTCAGGGTAAAGCACTAATTATCATCAGCATGGTAGCAAGTGATCGACAAGTATGATATTAACTTAATAGTACCTAATCACTACTAAGCCACTATTTTCTGTAAATGGAGTCAAGATTATGCAGGAAAGCTACAATTCCACTGCCAATCAGAGTCAGCCACAGCTAGTAAAACTCTCTCAAATACAGCTAGATCCTGAGATCCAACCCCGACAGCAGCTCAATCAGGAAGTGGTCACTGAATATGCTGAAGCTATGGGGCAAGGGACTACGTTCCCGCCTGTGATTATTTTCTACGACGATTCTAGGTACTGGTTAACTGATGGATTCCACCGAGTAAAAGCTAAGGAGTCCATTGGCGGACATGAGATATTAGCAGAAGTGCGATATGGTTCTCGTCGTGATGCAATACTTTTTGCAGCAGGAGCAAATTCAGCATATGGCCTTCAGAGATCCAATGCCGATAAGCGCAGAGCAGTTGAGAGATTGATCCTTGATGAAGAATGGTTTAGATGGTCCGATCGTGAAATTGCTAGGCGGACATCTGTGAGTCAACCGTTTGTGAGTAAATTGAGGAACCAGTTCCTTGAAGGTGATAACCGTTATCAGATAAATGTAGGCTTGGATACATCTTGTAGATTAGCTTGTCGCAATGGAAAATCATACAACGTTAATGTTGCCAACATAGGCCAATCAAAAAGACTGAAGACATCACCTTCACTTCACTCAACTTAATAAAAGCGCTCAAATTCTCCAGAAAGGTTGTTGCTTATAGGTTGGCATGGTTTTATAACGATATCCTGTTATCTACCGTTAGCCTTGAATGCCGCCTAAACAGATCCCCGTCGAATCTTCAAAATCCTCTGCCCAGTCAATTGAGATAGGTAAAATTCGCACGGATGGCGGAACACAAGCTCGCTATCAACTATACGAAGAAGTAGCTGCTGAATATGCTGAAGATATACGCTTGGGTAAAGAATATCCTCCAATCATAGTATTCTTCGATGGCAAAGAATATTGGTTAGCTGATGGATTTCATAGGGTAGAAGCAAGAAGAATGCTTAAGGAGAAGAAGGTTGATGCCGAGGTGCATCTTGGGACGCAAAGAGATGCTGTGCTTTATGCCGTTGGAGCTAATTCAACGCATGGATTACGCAGAACAAATGCTGATAAACGCCGAGCTGTGGAAAGACTTCTACGTGATGAAGAGTGGAGTCAATGGAGCGATCGTGAAATTGCTAGGCGAACATTTGTGAGTCAACCATTTGTGAGTAAACTACGAGCTGAGCTGGCTGACGATTCAGCGAACTCAGAATCCATGATACGTACTGTACAGAGAGGAGGGACGACTTATGAAGTAGACACTACAAATATTGGGCAAAATGCTAATCAAGAGAAAAAATCTGCTAAGCGTCAACGCTCAAAAAAACAAGATAAACAAGCAACGATAGAAGGCAATGTCAGCTCATCTAAGCAAGTTAAACAAGGAGAAACTTGGAAACTAGGAAAATCACATTACCTGTTTTGCGGAGACTCAGACTCCAGTAATTTTCAAAGACGTTTGCCTACTGAAATTTCGCTACTCTTAATTTTCACTCAATCTTCAACCCAATGGCCTAAAATCATGCCGCCCAATGTGATAAGTGCCTTATCTTTCTGCAGTCCTTTTATAGGAGAGATCCGCCTAGATGATCTTCGGCCAGTTGTAGAGAAAATCCTAGAAAGTACAACAGATGCAGGTGATACAGTTCTCATGTTCAACCTGCCCGATCCCTCGATTTATATTCTTATGGATAATCTTGATTGCTCTTGTTACTGTGCAGAAACTGATCCCCAACGCTGCACAGATGCTCTTACAGCATGGTCTATTACAAATAAACCAGCGAAAAAACTATCGCCTAACTGAGGACAATGCGCCATGAAAAGCCTTCAGAAACAATATAATCAGACTTTGGGAACTATAGCGATCACCTATCAAGCTTTTGTTGTATGATCGCGTTAAGCATTTCCTAGTACATAAATATCTTTTTCAGCCAGCCCCTACTTTCGGCTCTTAGCTATAAGGTTGGTGTTGCCCAAAACCATCCAGACTTTGATTAGCATTTATCTAGTGCCAGCAGTAGTAACAGCTATTGCAGCCCCAGATCTATCTTGAGAACAAACTCAAAAACATAAGCACTTAGCTAAAATTAATTACATAATCATCGCCATAGGTTTTCAAAACTCTTTCCACATATTCGACCAAAGATGACCACCCCCAGTAGGCACTCATTTCAATCCACTGATATTTCATGAATTGCCACAGACGCTCAATCAAATTTAGATGGGGAGAATAGCTTGGTAACTCAAACAAGGTAATTCCCCGTTCGGCCCACTCTGCCTTCATCTCATAGATTGCTTGGCTCGTATGGATAGGGGCTTGATCCATCACAATGACGGTGGGCAACTCCACGTCAGTAAAGAAGGTATCAATGCAATGACTGACAACCTCACTGGTGATGGTCTGTTCTGATGTATAAGCATGTAGCCCTTGTCGTCGACTCAAAAACCCCAGAACATTCAAGCGTTTACTTGAACGAGTCGGTATTTCCAGATAAGTCCCTATGGGTTGCCATCCGTAGGGAATACAGGGGACTAACGAAAAACCACTCTCATCCATAAAGAATAGGTGGATGTCTCCCTTCTCTTCTTGTTTCTTGAGATGTTCTAACTGCTGTTTTTTTCGAGGTAGTCGGCATATAAAGGCTGGCCTGATGTCCCTTGGCGAAAGCGATGCCAGCTCATATCCATCTGCTTCAAGACGCGTTTAACGGTGGCCTTTGACACGCGCACTGACCACTGCTGTTCAATCTGAGCTAGCACCCGATTGAGTTGGATGGGAGATGCCTGAGTCCACTCATAAATCTGCTGTTGTTGGTCGGGATTAAACATCGGTTTTCGACCTCGGCCTGGGCGATTATAGAGTCCTGCAAAACCACGGTTATTCCAAGCCTTAAGCCAGTTGTACACGGTTTTAGGACTCACACTAAAAAGGGAGGCTAAGGTGTAGGGACTCACACCCTGGGCAGACAAAATGAGGCAATGGGCGCGTTGTCTGACCTGATGATGGCGACTACAGCGATAAATCCGATGCAATAAGCGTAAGCTTTCGGTGGAGATAGGACGGACAATTGACATCAAATCAATGGATGTAAAAAAGAGGACTCAGGTAGTTTACAACCTGGAAATTCTATGTAATTAATTTTGTCCATCTGCTTATCTTGACACTTCCCCACACGTTTTGGGTTGTGTCTCTCAGTATTTAAATAGCCTGAATGCTTGATCGATCAACGCTTTCAGTGTATTTGTACTCTAATACTTAAAGATTATGGAGGTAAGAATCATGTAAGACCATTAAACGTTAAAAAACCCCGACTGGTGGAAGAGTCAGGGCTTTTAAGCGTCCAAGCACTCCCAATACCAGGGGACTTAAACTTGATGCTATTTGCTTGAGCATGGGTTTGGGCCTCCAAAGGAGCCGTGTGTTTATTTTAGCTTATGACACATACAGGTCAAGTTTTCTATGGAAAATTTGTGACCAAACGGCTCCCTACTCACTACATCTAGGGAATCCAAGTCATGACTTCACTCCCCCTATCCCATGCCTGGGAGCTAGCCCATGTCTAGCTTTCATCGCTATAGCAACCGTAACGGCAATATCTGTCCCATCTGCAATGGCTCACGGGGTAAGCCCGACTGCCGAAAGTCTTTTGACCCTTCTGACGCCGAAGACTCAGGCATCTACTTTTGTCGAGGCACTGACACCCAGAGCGGTTACCACTTCGTTGGTTTCGACACTAACGGCTTTGGTATGTTTGTCACAGAGACAGCCCAAAATGCCCAGAGCCAGGACCAATGGCAGAAGAAGAATCTAGAACGCCAAGCCCGCCAGGAAGCTGAGCGTCAAGCCAAACTTGCTAAGCTTCTACCCACCCCAGAACGAGATCGGCACTTCCGCAGAATCGCCACCAATGCGGGCTTGGGTTCTCGCCATCGTCAGCATCTCCAAGAGAAACGGGAACTTACGAATGAGCAGATCGATATCGCCATTGAGCAAAACCTATTCTGGACTTGGCAAGACAATGCCCAGGTTGCGGGCTTACCCCTGAACCTCCCTGGTATCAATCCATCTACGGGCAAACTGCGGAAGTATTACCGGGGATTAGCGATTGCAATCCCCAATGTCCACGGTGAAATTGTTGGCGCACAAATCAAGCCTGATTTTGGTAGTAACTATTTTTGGGTTTCCTCTGACAGTGACAAACTAGACATTCCCGGTGCTGGCCCACACCTCCCCAACGGAGAGCAACCCATCGCCGTTCACCGAATCTCTGAATCATCTACCGTGGGCCTGGTAGACTCAGTAACCTTCAAACCCTTCCTCGCAAGCCAGAGACTAGGAATCTCCTTCATAGGAGCCGCAGGGGATAACTTTGCCTCTAGTCCCGAAACGTTGAAAGAGACTCTAGACGAACTGGCTCCTGAAACCATCGTCTTTTACCCGGATGCTGGCGATATTTCCAACCCCCACATCACCAAAGCCATCGAGAAAACCATTGCCCTGGTTGAGGAGTGGGGATACAACCTAATCGTTGCCTGGTGGGGGCAAGTCTCCTACGACGATGACTGCGACATCGATGAGCTTCCCTTAGACCAAATTGACCAAATCCAGTACCTAACCCCTACGGCCTATCTGCAACTGGCCCAAGCTGCGATTCAAGACCAGTGGAGAATCCAGCAGGAGAAACAGGCTCGAAAAACCTGGGATAAATCCCGGCAATACACCCCCACCCAAATCATTGATGAGCAATGGTTTACCGCCAATCCCCAAGATTTAGCAGAAGCTGATATCTATGCTCTTAAGTCGGCAATGGGTACGGGCAAGACTGAATGGTTACGCCAATACTTTGACAGCGTAGATATTGGAGCCGTCGCGATCGGACATCGGAATTCTTTGCTCCTCCAGTCCTGTGAGCGCTGGCCTAATTTCTATCATCTACACTCAGACTCAGCCCATCAGCTCGTTGCAGATCCCCATTCTCGGATTGCCTGCTGTATCGATTCCCTCAGCCGCTTTGAAAACAAGGATTTTGAAGGTAAAGTGCTTGTCCTAGACGAGAGCCTGAGCGTCGTCCTCCATAGCCTTATGAGTGGCACCCTCATCGGCAGGCGGGACCATTGCCTAGCCAAGCTCCAATCTGCGATTGAGAGTGCCGCCCTGGTGATTCCAATGGACGGCAATAACTCTGATGTCGTCGTGGATTATCTGGCTCAATTACGAGGTGGGGGAAATGTCGTTAAAGTCCTCAATACCTTCCAGCGGAAGACGTTGAGGATTGAACTACTCGACAAGACCTATACCAGTAAGGGTAAAGCCATTGACGAGAGATCGCCTGTTCTCCAGCTTGCTCTAGACACCCTAGTTTCTTTGGATCAATCTCCTGAACACTGCGCCCGGTCCATCGTGCTGTTCAGTGACTCCCAACGCCAATGCCAGATTGCAGAAGAAATCTTTGAGATGCGCGGCTATTCTACTTTGCGGGTGGATTCTAAAACATCTGCCAGTACAGAGGTCAAGGATTTCCTCAAAGACCCAGACGCTTATCTAGAAGAAACTCAACCACGAGTTCTGATCTACAGCCCCACTGCTGAAAGTGGCCTGAGTGTCGGTATCAAAAACTATTTCTATAAAGGCTTTGGTCTGTTCTTTGGGGTACTACCCATCTCATCCATGACCCAGATGATGCAGCGGGTCCGTGACCTGGGGGAGATTGCTATCTGGTGCCGCAAGTATGCCTTTAGTGAAGAGTATGACGGCAATCGCTCTCCCTTTCCCAAACGAGTCAGAGAGCTGATGATGGACTACATTCAAGCCGATGCCATCGCCTCAATGACCGGGACAGATCGGGAAGCAGCCACCCAACAATGGTTTCAAAAGCTATTGCAAGCCCTCGATGACCCACACCTGACCACACACAATATCCTGGCTGCGGCCCTTAACTATGAACAGCAACACACATGGGAATGCCTCAAGGCTGTCCTGATCGAGGCAGGTCACCATGTCGCCATCATCGACAAGCTGCAATCAGATCATCTCAAAGCTCAGTCCACAGAAATTAGAGAACGCATCCTAGACACGGATGCCGCCACTATTTATGACGCAAAGGACATCACGATGGAAGCTGCTATACGCATCAAGTCTCGCTGGAGTTCGAGCTTAGACGAACGCTGGAGCTGTGAGAAAGCATTTCTGCAACATCGGCTCCCTGGCATCCAACTTACGGAAATTTGGGGACCAGAGCTAATCAAAGAGCTGTTATTCAAGAACCGTACTCTTATCCCATCTCTAGAACGTTGGTGGCTACTCAATCACATGGATGCAGCCCAAGAACGCAGTAGAACACGCTGGGAGCAATTGATGGAGCAAGAGCAATCCCCTTTTCTCCCAGACATCCGCAGTGACTTTGCCATGCTCCAAGCCATGCAGGACATTGGCTTACTCCGACTGTTTGAAGGGGAGACAACCCTCAATGAAAACTCAGAGCTGATTCAAGAGATTTACAAAAAATGCAAACGTCGAAAGATATCCACAGCCCTACGCCGAAGAGTGGGACGACAAGGATCGATGGAGTTTGTAGCACGACTCGCCAAGCTGATTGGAGGCACCACCCAAGCTGAGCAGAGTTGGGTTAGGGATGAGAACCGGGGCAAACGCAGCTATCTCTTCCATCCCCCTGAGATAAATGAGGTCAAAACCGTCCTCTTGGCCTGTATTGACCAGCGATTAAATAAGTATTGCTCAGAATCTGCTGAAACCACTGATAGCAAAGGGGAAGAAGCGGCAACAGCTATAGCCCAAAATTGTATAGATATAAGGGATGTTGTAGCCAATGAAATGGATTTAGATCCATTGGATGATGTAGAGAGTGTTGCATCAGAGAATGAAGTGATTCCATTCCCCTTGAATTCCTCATCGGTTCCTATAGAAAGGGGAAATGTTGTCTGTAGGACGAGCGACGGCTCAAGGTTTCGGGTCAAGAGCATCACTGATGGGCGGGCTTGGTTGCAATGGTTGGATCAGTTCTCGCCCAAGGTAGATATCCTTGTACCGCTGGAAGAACTGGAATTGCTTCCCGGTCCTGGGATACGTGGGAGTTACAGGTCAACTGAGGAGTTCCCAGAGGCGATGGGTTGATTCTGGGTGATGGGTGATTTGGTATCAAGTGATATGAAATATCGGTAGATACTGGAGCTTCAATATTATTTTAAAAATTGGATAATCAGTCATGCATTTTTATGACCTAAAACAATAGCAATTCGCTTTTATTTCACAGTTGATATAGTTGCCTATCCAGGCTAGAGAGTACAGTTTCTGGATAGAGTGTTTAGATGCCAGGGAATCCTGAAGTCTAATTATAGAAGTACTTCTGTGGTTTATTCCTTGCCAGTTAACTTGTTCGGAGTTGAGAACTATTGCTATTTGTAACGTTCAGCTTTGACTTCGCTCATTAGTTAGGGTTACAGTACAGCCAAGTGATTGAAGCGAATGTTTTCGCACCCAAGTTTACTCTTTTTGTATTTCTGCCACTGCCTACAAGAAACAGCAAAGGTCTAGCCTTTGCCTAGTCTATTTTTAAAAGCCAATTCTAACGGGAATCCTTGACAGGAGTTCTGCCCTTTTCTGTAATGCACAGAAATATTCTCTAGTTAAATTTGCAAACCACGGCCTGCCCAAAGTACCACCTAAAGCCAAGCCGTGATCCTCGACTCCTAGAACAGGAGCATCTTCTATGTTAGCCACTAATAAAAAATCAGGGAAATCCCCTGGAAACGACAGCGACCTTCAAAGCTCTGATCAGCCTGATCCACAGGTGATTCAGGAGTATCGAGAAATTTATCTCCAGATTGCTTGGAAGGTTCAAGACTTGTTATCGATGCCCGTTATCTATACCTATGACAAGCTTTATAGGCTCGGTAGCGATCACCCGAAGTTAAGCGAACGAATTGATGCTTTGGTGAGCTATGAGCTGCGGCTGTGTGGGTACTCCAAAGACGATCAGATCAACATTCTGCTTTACGGTCCCTACATTCAAGCGCAGATGCTGGACCACTGTCTGTCTGAGAGCGGTGCTAGGGGCTACATTCGTCAGCGATTAGCCATTGCCCCGTCAGCTCCCTCACCTCTGAAGTTAGTCCAAACTGAATCAACTCCCACAACTGCCGCATAGTTCGATTTGTTAACTGGGGGCATCTGGCCTCTGAAAATTCAGCATCAATTCAATATCAAAGCCGCATTCACGCCACAAGGAGACTGAGAATGCAGACTGCAATACAAAAAATTGGAGACGCCCATCTCCTCGTCACCCCAGACGGTAAGCCCGTGCCTCACAAGGATGCAGAGCAACCTACGTTTCATGTTCAACCTCAGCTTTTTAATCCTTACTCAGACATCAACTTGAGTGATATTTCCCTAGTTGAAGTTACTCTAGCTCCCCATGATTCAACTCAACCTGTCTCAGTCTTGCCCAAAGACGTGACGGTTCGACAGCCTTACCCCAACGAGAACTATTACGTTGCGGGAACGGCTGAGCGGAAGATGGGCTGGGATATCCTTCTTGATTTGGATGCGCCTCCGAAATGGTTGGATTTGACCTGGGAGGTGCAAATGCCTCCAGACTCAAGCCACCCAGTTTTAACGATTTATCATCGATTCACTTTGGATTTTGTCCTCACCCAACAAGGCCAGGTGTTCTCAATGGATCAGGCCAATACTTTTTACGATCCGAATGCCCGCACCATCAGCTTCATTAGTCTCAATCATATAGACGACAGCTTTACCAAGGGCGATAAGTCCTTTAAGTCCTATCGGATGGATTACCCGTATGGACTAGCGTTCTACCAGACCTTAATTTTAAACTCATGCGCCTGGTCAGACCTTGTTAGTACTGGAATTGAGGACACGCTTCTAGAGCGAGATATTGAGCCTGCTGCTGAGTTCAAAACTTACACAGAAGCCCACCATAATAATGCCTGTTGTGAGATACCAGCGGACGTCTTATATCGAGCAATCCAGCTTGCACGAGAAATATCTGTCGGGGAAGATTCACCCTACTACTGGAACTCAGAAGCGCACCCTGCGATGCAGTATATCTGCGACTGGTGGAATCAGAATGCTCCCATTTCAGAGAGTCGGATCGCTGCCCAGATGCAAATCGATGTTCGGATCGCGGATGACAATTCTTATGTCAGTGGCATGGATGAAAAGCCACCGTGGTCAATTGATGGGGAGTGGCGGGCGAAGTCTAGGAATGCTTGTGCCCGATGGAATGAGTACGTTTTGATCCATTTCGCTCAAACCAAGACTGCAAATATCTACTGGGATAGTTCTTTTCTGGTTCCTGATGTAGTGGGCGAACACTTTAATAGTGGTGATGGCGTTGCTGCTGAAGAAGCCAAGACCTGGGACTTTGCTGAGTACGGTTTGAATGCTCTCAAGTATTTCCCCGAACGCTTCCCCTTCGCCTGGGAAAAGTTACAAGCCGCAATTCACACCCCTGTATAAAGTCCACTCTCTTCAGCCTTGCACGGAGGATGAGCCATGACTGATAAGAACTCTTCAGAAAATATTTTTAAGCTGAACCAAATTCCGAGTCACACCCAGATATTGGGCGAAACGGGCGGTGGCAAGTCAGTTCTTGTAGCCTCAAAACTGCTCGATGAACGTTCTAAAACGCCTAGCCACCTAAAGATTAACTTCCATCCCAAACCCTCTTACTAATTGCAGTCACCTTCTTCAGGAGGTTGGACCTATGACCGCTACGATTGCTAATTCTGCTTCAGACGGTATCTTTTTACCCGAATACCTTGCTCAGTTCTTGGGCCGTTTCCCCATCCCCGATCCAGAGCAAGAGTTGGAGCTGATCCAAAAAGCTAAACGAGGACATGAAAACTCTCTGTCATGCCTGATGCTGGGGCATATTCGTTTAGTGTCCAAACTTGCCAATCGATATGCCCCGACCCTTGAGGACGGCCAAGACCTCTTGCAAGAAGGGATGATGGGCATTCGTCGTGCAGTTGAGAAATTTGACCCTACCAAAGGATATAAATTCTCTACCTATGCGCGGGGCTGGATTCGCGGATATATCCGTAGATTTTGCTATAAAAACAGACCCAAGCAACTGAGATTACCTGAGAAGAAACAGATTCATCTAGATAAGGTATATGAATTCCAAAATCAGTTTCCTGATGCCAGCCTGGAAGAGATTGCCCAAAAAACCAATCTAAAGCTGGAATATATCGAAGATTTACTCTATTGGGGCCGTTCATTCCAAGAAATCACAGACTGGTATGAGTTTACGATTGATGATGCGTCTTTTTATGCAGATGACGATGAGTTCTTTGATTTCGAGATTGAACCTGAGACAAAGACAAATCTCGTCCTAATCCAAGCACCTCCACTTTTTATCCCACCGAAATATCAAATCCCTGTCCATCTCCTCAAGCAGTGGTTCCGGGTTGGCATGGCGCAGTTCGTAAATGCAGCCAAAGGCCAAGTGAAAGCCGCTCGACTGGGATTATCTCAAAGTTTCAGCAGTTACTCTCAACCAACCTCACCAGAAGTAGACCAAGAGCGAGTAAACCTCAGCACTTGGCCTGCTTCTCTTTCTATTTCTTATCAAAACAACATTCAGCATTTTTCATCTTCCCAGCATCTTTCCCAAACTCCCCCCGCTACAGAGTTTCTTCCTGCCAAAGCCGTCAACTTAGTCAAAGGAGCTATTGCCCATGCTCAGAAATCTCTTTTGGTTCTTCGTGGGTGTCGCAGTGACGGGCCTGCTGATCGACCGAGGTATCAATCTCCCTCAGCGGATCAGCGATGCCGTGGACTGGGAGAGCCTGGAACGACTAGGGGAAGACATCTGGGATTCTGCCAAGCAGTAACCGAGTTTATCCACAGACCATTAGCAACGATATCTCAAAGCATTCGAGGATTTCCATCACGGGCTGGCCCTGACTCCAGCCAACAACCACAACGAGGGGCTGTCTTTGATAACAATCCCCCTCCCCAGCAGACAAACTTGCCAAGGACAACCACTATGTACAAGACTATTGCCGCCATGATCGCGGCCTGGTTGGGGCTGCTCATCTCCCCAGCTACAGCGGAAACCATCAAGATAGCGCCGGGTCATGGTCACTTAATTGACCTCACCTCCAGCGGGTGCCGAGTCTCTAAAGCCTATATGGGCACGAGGGGCATCTTTGACCTGAGCTTGGATCTGCCCCAACCCCAGACCCAGAAGATTTACCTAACCTGGAAACCCAACGCCCAGGTGAAATCGACCAACTTGATTCTAGATTTAGTGGGCTGCAATCGCTCCTCAATGGAGTTAACCCTCAATCGGTCTGACAGTGCCCCCAGGACTGCCATCACTCGGATTGGAGCGCCCACCCCCATTGCTCACACCCCTGAGCAATCGCGAGTTCTCACAGGTCGCCAGGGTCAGCCCCCTGTGAGAACTCGCTTCCCTCAAACCGTGGCATCAGGCCAACCTTTGACCTTGAAGCCTAGAACCAAAGCCCCACCTAGACCCAAAACGGTTAAACGTCCTCCTGTGCGGCGAGTTCGTCTCACCCCGAAGGCAAAGCCCGTTCCCGTGGCTAAAAACAATGTGTCCGATAGTAGCATCACCCCAGCGACTCTTTTGAAGGGGCTAAACGTCGCTAGAGCGTCAGGCAACCAGACATATCGCTATCGCTCAGAAATGCACTGGCGAGTCAACGGCATGATTCGCCAGATGCGTTGGGGGAAGTCTCCTGAAGACGCAGCAAAGCTAGCCAACGTATCCCCTGACCAGCTCCAGACCTTGATTGATTACGCCCAGCAATAACACCTTTTCCCAATGACCCATCAGAGGCAATTGCCATGAGACTCCTTAGAACCTGTTATCACCGCCTTGATCGCTTTCCTTGGTGGTCAAGCCAACTCTTCCTCGTCAGCATCGGGATGGGGTGGGCTTACCTGGCATTGTTTGGGCAGGCATTATTCAGTTTTTGATGCTGCTATCGGGACTGCTGTGGAAGCGATTAGTGGGGTCACCCCCAGTGCATTATCTGCTAGGTGCCTGGGCCTTATTCTCAGCATCCTCATCCATAACTCTGCCTTTGCCCAGAACATCACCATCACCGAAGCGGCCTGTGTCGAGATTGGCCCCATTAAAGGTGCAGCCTCCACCATCAAACAATTACTGGGACAAGTCACCGTGGGGTCCATCAACTTCGCGGGGATGACCTGTGTGATCATCGGGGCCATCGTTGCCTTTGTCTTCGTGACTGCCGTGGCCTATGGAGGCAACGCTATTTTCCAGCATAACCATAACGGCACGGGGTATCACGAGATGCTGCGGCCTTGGATCGCCATCTTGATCTTTGCCGCCTTTCTAACGATGGCAGCATTCATGTTCTTTGGCGTATAGGAGAAATCTGATGAATCGAGACATGCTCAACGAGGGAGATGTCAACACCATCATGGGCACCAACGTTTTGTTTGGAGGCGTCCATCCCATCGTTCTCCTTGCGGGAGCGATGTTGTTCTTTCTGATGACACCCATCATCTTCAAGAACCTATTTATCGGCATCCCCCTATTCATGCTGGCGTTTGTGCTGATGTTTCTGTTTTTAGGGAATAACCCCCCACAGAAATTGCAACGCCGCACCGTCCCCAAGCAATACCGTTCCGGTCATCCCACCCTGGAGTATGACCGGGCGGGCCTGCCCAAAATGGAGCTGCCCTCTGTGAAAACCAACTACAACTTTATCGAATCAAACTACAAATCCTTCAAGAGCTTTGGGCAGATGGCCTATGAAGGTCTAGACATTGGCTACTACATGCTGCAACGGGGGAAGCGAGAGCTGATGTTCATCTTTGCGTTTCGAGTCAAGAAAGGCCAGGAGCCAACCCTCACAGATGACATGGCATGGAGTGGTCTCAAAGGGGGCACTGCTGCGGTCACAGGGGCGACAGGGATTGATTTTAAGTCCTATTGGCACATCCATCGGAGTGCGGATGAGCCAATGGTGCAGTTGGCTGATGAGTACGAGACCAGTAATGACCCCCTCTCCCAAGCTTTAACCCAGAGTGCAGCAGAAAACCTAGACCGCTTGGAAAGCGAGGGGCGACTCGTCAAAAGTGACCTGATCTACTTCGCCAAGTACCGGATGATTTTGGGGGCTGACTTTGAGATTAACCAAGGCTGGATGGATGCGATCGCAGAGAAAGTGACCCTCGTCCTGTCCACCCTCAAAGATGACAACTTCGACTCCCTACCGGGATGGGGAAAAGCCATTCGCCAAGCCTATGTGCGGGGCTATCGTCGGGCCTTGATTGCCCTCACCGCCTCTGATGGTTTTGGCTTAGACGTGGAAACCTTGGGGGTTCAGGAGATCATGGATATCCCCTATCAAGCCTTACATCCTGGAGAGAGCGCCCCCCTCGGCCAATACATCCGCACGGATGACCATTCAGAGCAGCCTGAAGTCATTATCCAGGACTACGGAGACCATGACTTGGGAGCCATCTTTGAACCCTATCAAGGACTCCCCACCACTCCAGACTTCACCCGCTCCACGGTCTATATTCCCAGTACCGGGAAGCATTGGGCCTTTGTCCGTTTAGGTAAAGTGCGCCACTATCCCGTCGATGGTCAATCCGTCCCTCGGGGCTATCTGAAATTTTTGTGGACTCGGCTAACCACCCCCACCCCCTTCTGGGACTGCCAAGTGATTACGGAGCTAACGGAAGACCCCTCCGACATCGAGATCAACAACATGGACTTGGTGATGAAGAACTCCATGAAGCGGATCGCCAAGGGCCTGCAAGAGCAAAGCCCGGATGTCACCGCTGAGATGCGCTTGACGGAAGCCAAGGAACTGCAAGGGTTCATAAAAAGCGGCTGTCGTCCCTTTTGGGCTAGCTGCGGCATCTGGGTCTATCGGGATAGTAAGCAGGAAGTGATTGAAGCATGTAACGAGCTGATTGACCGACTCAAGACCGTACCCACCGAACTCGTCACCGAGCAGATAGAACAGTATTGGTTTCAGTCCTTCCCCTTTGAATGGAACAGCCTACTCACTAAACCCTTTGTCCAACGACCCAAATACCTCAACTACCAGGCCGTGCCCCTGCTGCCCCAAGTGCAGATGCCGAAAATGGACGACAAAGGGCAGATGTTTTTGGGTCAGGAACTGCCCTGCCCCTTGTACCTAGATTTGCTGAACAAGTCCCCCAACCACACGGCCATCTTCGCCACCACGGGGAATGGAAAATCGGGAATCTTGTCGGGAATCTTGTTCAGCTACATCCTCAATCGCCGGGTCACCATCGTCTTTGAATACCCAAGGCCCAACGGTGAGAGTACCTATACAGATTTAGTCAACACCTTTAATCGGATTGGCGTCAGTGCGGCCTACCACAACGTCAAAGAGCATGTCATCAACATCCTAGAATTGCCCGATATGCGATGGGTGGATGCCCTGCCCAAACCCGGTGAACCGGGCTATAAATCCACCCTCGCCACGAGGGCAGACCTGTTTGAATCGGCCTTCAACAACCATCTCGCCATCCTGCAAGCGCTGGTCATGGGCACGACGGATGATCCGACCACAGAGTTAATGGTCAGCTCCTTCCTCTCCCGTTGCTATGAAGCCTTTCATCACATCCCTGAGATTCAGCACCGCTATCAGGTCGCTAGTGAAGCCGCCTTTGGCACCCCTGAATCTCAGCAGATGCCCATCTATGAAGAATTCGTCGGCTTTGCTGAGAACTGGTTTATCCAAGAAGTGATGCGCGAGGACATCTCCGACCTGGAGAAAAACACCATTGGCCTAATTCGTACCCAGCTTAAAGGCGTCCTGTCCAAAGCCCTAGGCCGCTCCATCAACGGCATCTCCAGCTTTGATAGCAACGTCCAATGCCTCGTTCTCGCCATGACCAACGTCAGCGACTCCATCGACTCCTTGATCTACTCAATGGTGGGCTTTAACCTGCTGCTCCGCAAGGCCATGAGTACATTAGGGTCTGCTCTGATTACCGACGAAGGCACCCGCATCTATAAGTTTGCCTCCTATGCGCGGCTGTCCGGTCGAGTGCCGTCTGAGGGCCGCAAGTGGGCCTGCAACTATATTGTTGCTGCAACGGAAGTGGAAACCATCTATCAGTCCGTCGCCGGCAATGAAATCTTCACCAACCTGCAAAACATCTTTTGTGGGGGATTGCAGGATATCTCCATTAACCGCCTGTGCAACGATTTGGGATTTAGGCGAGAGATTTTAGAGAAATATGTGGGTAAAGGGATTTCCCATACCCGGCAAGAGAGCTACTGGTATTGGAAACGAGACAACCAGCATGTGGAGGTCAGCTTTAACCCCTCCAGCATGTTGATGGGCCTCGTCGCCACGGACAAAAAAGAAGTGGAATTAAGGGACCGCATCTTAGAGCATTATCCCCATGACCCGATTGCAGGCTACCGCATCCACGGTGACCTCCTCGCCCGCGCCCACCGAGCGGGCCTCTGCCCATCCACCATCACAGAGGAACAGTATGTACCCCTTCCCCCAGCGTCTGAAGAAGCCCCTGCTGATCGTGATTCTGTGGGTATCCGTTAACCCCCCGATTCATGCCCAGAGCTTTACAGGCGAAGATACCCCCTATACGGACATCATCACCCAGACTGCTTCCACTCCAGGCGACAGTCCCTATAACGTCGGTGATATCTATTCCAGCCCGGACTCAGGCAACGGTCAGCCCAAAGGACTGCTCGACCGAATCTTGAGCAAGAAAGCCCAAAAATCCCTGTTCAAAGTGATTGAGCATGGGTCCAAAGCTCTTAAAGCTGCCAAGATTGGCCGCAATGTCTACCGGGCCGTCACGGGTAAACGACTTCAGCCCGCCCTCAAAGGCGTCACCGATATCTTGGTGCTATATGGCATCATCGATCCCCCCAAAACCACGGCTCAAGGAGGCAGCTCCACGGATGGACGCCCCATCTATAAAGGGCCATCCTATGAAGATAATCCGTCTCGGTTGGACATCGAGCCGAATAGCCCTCGTGAAGTCTATGCCATCGCCCGTAATGTCCGGGCCATCGGTGAAGAGTTCCACGAGAAGCTGACCCAGATAGTCCTCAGTGACGAGGGCCAAGAACTGATTCAAGCAGAGGAAGCCACCGCTGCCCTCGCCCAAGAAGAGGCCATTGCCGCTCAAGACAGCATCACGGAAATCGTGGGGGTGAGTGAAGAACAAGCGAGTGCCAATGTCTCCGCTGCTGAAGAAGTCCAAGTGCTCGGTGCCGAAGCCCAAGGAGATAAAAGCTCCCAAAGCATTTTGAAACGCCTCTCTCTCCAGCAAGCCTTTAGCTCCAGTATTGGTGCCCAGACCTCCCAGCAGCTCACAGGGCTGACGGCTGCAACCGCCCATCAGAACCGGAGCTTAGGGGCCATCGCCAGCCAGAACCTCGTGCAGACCCGCAAATTGAGCAAGCTAGAACTCCTTCAGGCATCGGGGAACCAGCAGCGTACCCAGACCAATTTCATGTTAGAGGCATTGAAGAATGGAGAAGACCTTAAGCAGGATATCCAGGTCGCGAGTACCAAATACTCCTTCTTTACCCCGCAGATCCCTGGACTGGGTGAACCGGAATCAAAATAAGGTTCTGCTACTGGCTTTTCTGTTGTCTCTAGTCTGGGTGCTGTTGACTGCCCACCCGGCATGGGGCAAGGAATCCCTCAATTACAATGGCCTCGATTACCTCCAGCGGATCACGAAAAACATCACCAAAACCGCTGCCTGGTGGGATGACCTGTGGGATGGCACCTTTGATCCTGACAATGCGGGGAATACCATCAACAACCGGGCCGTTATGGATGTCGTCCGGTATGTGCTACTGGCGGGATTTATCACCTGGAGCTGGAAGATTGGTCGCAAGATCTTTGAAAGAGGGAGTGATATCAGCGACTGGGTGAAGTTCATCATCCCCGTGGTCTTAGTGTCCGTCTTCCTCGCCAACTCAGGGCAAGCCATCTACCATACCGCTCATGGCATGAGGCAGATCGTCAATGCCGCTCCCGCTGTGGTCGCTAAGGCCCAAGTCGCAGGCTTTAATGTCCGTCTAGCCATTAACGATGCCCTGTTCTCCCAAGTCACCCGGACGGTCATTTCTCAAGAGGCGAAGAAATGCGCCCAACTCCATCCTCCAGGCGTCAATCTGACGGAAGAAGAAAAGACACAGCTGAGCCTCAAGAAATTGGGTCGAAGGCAGGACGTCAGTCGACAAGTGGGGCGAGAACTGACGGGGGAGGAGGTTGCGACAGTCTACAAACAAGCCTCTATGAATCAGCTCCAGTGCCTCCAGTCCTTAGAAGTCTTTATTCAGGACCAGAAAAAGACGATTAAAGAAGGTTGCCCCGACTGTAAGACCGCCCTGGAATTAACCGAGCGGAGTCAGGAAGCAGCTCAAGAGGCGATTGCGCGGAATATGGAAGATCTGGCCGTCAAGGGATTTGACATCGCTAAGTCAGCCGCCATCAAAACGGCCATATTCGCGGTTCATCCAGGGTTAGCCCTCGCGGAGATGATTGCTCCAGACTGGCAGCAAATCTTGACGGAAATCGCCATGATGATGGCCTGGATCTTCATCGCGGGTCAGGAGTTGTCCTTGCTGCTGGCCGCCTTACTTGGCCCCGTCGCCTTTGCCTTGGGCACGATCCCCCACGGCCAGAATGCCATCGTGGAGTGGCTGCTGTTCTTCGCCCGCGTCCTGCTTGTGCGCCTCGCCTACGTCATCCTGATTGGGTTTGTGGCCGTGATGTTAGCGGGCGTGGCTGCGACCCCCCTCATCTTCCCCCTATTCTTCGGCATCTTTGCCCCCTACATCGCCTACAAAGCCGTGAACGATGGGGTGGGTTTAGCTGCAGATGCCTTCCGCTCTAAGGCAATCGGTGTCGCTTCAGCGGGGGCGGGCATCGTGACGGGGGGACTGATTACCCTCAACAGCGTTATGCAGACCAGAGCGATGCGAAATCGTTAGGAGAAACCACCATGCTCACCAAAATCACCATCCCGAAAAACCCTTTGCAAGCCGTGGAGAAAGGCAAGTGGATGCCCTATCTAATCATCGGTTTAACGGTACTCAATACCGGCCTGCTGTTTCGAGTGGGCCTCAGCAGCAAGCAGGCCGCTCAACGAGAACTCTCCAATGTGTTCGTGCAGCTTCCCAACAACCAGACCGTGGAAGCGAAGTCCGTAGATAAACGACATCGGGAAACCTCCCATATCCAAGACTTTGCTCATAAGTGGGTGAGTGCGGCCTTCTCCTGGAGCAAGGGAGAGGGGAAGACCGAGGGCAAGATTGAGTACCCGGCTCAATTCTATGACGTGTCCTACGCCATTGACCTGTCTTACCGGGTGGGGTGGATGGAATCGATCCACAAAAAGTATGACCAGGACTTTCCCTTTCGTAACTACACCTCTGGCAATTGGGAAGCTCAAGTGCAGATTCTAGATCGGCAAAAAGACATCGTTGTCGAACAACTTGAACCGGGACTGTGGAAAGTGACGGTGATTGCGACCCGACTCCATAACCGAGATAAAGAACGAGACTTCATCGAGCGGTTGAACCAAGAGCTGATCCTCAAATCCGTTGATTTTGTGAAAACCGAAGACCAAGACCAGACCCAGCTTGCCAAGTTGATGCGCGTGGGCCAGGAATATGGCCTGCAAATTGTTGAAATCCGAGACGTAAAGGTGACCTTATGAACACGACCCAAAAAGCCAAACATGCTAGAGATGTACTGCTCAAGCGCAAACCCGCCCCATCCGAGGGAACATCTAACGCGAAGCAGGATGACCCTAAAGAGACCCGTACACCAGCGGTATCCCTCGCTAACCTAGCGATGCCAGAGACGAAGACCACCGTCCCCAAGAACAAGCTGTATAAGCGGCTGTGGTTTCAGCTTTTGCTCCTCACCGTCGTGGGGACACCCTTTGCCTTACTCGCCACGGGGATGCTGTATGGGAGCGCCCCTCAACAGGCTGAGTCAAACCCCCAAAGTGAAGAGACGGGTTCTACGGTAGCCCAGAGTCAAGAAGAAGTACTCACCCAAGAGAATGCGGATCTGAAGGTGGAAATAGCGGCATTGCGGCAGTCCTTGGACGGTCAGCCCGTTTCTCCTGCTCAGAATAAGGGGCCAAAGCCCGCAGCCGTTCCCCCGACCCCTAAGCCTCAAGGGAGACCTCCCAGTCCGACCCATCGAGTGACCCGACCGATTCGCTATCAAAGCGCCGTTCCTCGGACCCAGCCCAAGCCCCGAATCGTCTACAGGGACAGACCCGCACCCAAGACTCAACCCGTGGTTGCGGCTAGACCTCCAGCACCTAGACCACAACCTCAGCCCGTTGCTCAAGCTGCCCCCCAGCCTGCTAGTAACTTCAGCCTCAGCAAACAATCGGCTTTTGCCCCGAAGCCCGTCCAACCTAAACCCATTCGTCCCATCCAGGTTTCCACCTCTCACCCCGTCCGTAAACCGATAACCACAAAACCCATTGCTCAAACCCCACCAGCCCCACCCCAAGGCGTTCTGGTCGCTTCCCTCACGGGTGACTTGCTGGAGGATAACCAAGTCGTCACGGATTCACCCACGGCCCTATACCCAGCAACCAGTAACCCATTGGGTAAAGGGTTGATTGCTGCTGGCACCACGGCTAAGGCAAAGCTCGATAACCCGATTACCTGGATACCCCAGAACAGTGACGCGATCATCGGTCAGCGGTATCTATTAACCCTCAGTGAAGACTTAGGGGCGATGGCGAAGAAAGGCTCCAAGGTTGTTGCAGAGGTAACGGCTGCGGAAGGAGACTTTTTGAGTATGCAAGTCGTGGAAGTCAACCAACAGCCCATTGAGCATATGGATCTAACGGGTGAGTCACCAGAGTCCAGGAAGACCCCCGTTGCTGTCATTCAGTACAAGCAGTCTCCACATCTGCAAGCCAAGCTCAAAGGTCAGGGTGAAGGCTTTGGTAACAAACTACTCAGGGCGGGCCTGAATGTGGGGATTGACCAGCTCCGCTCCAGCAGTGTGGGAGATAGAGCCTCGTCTGTCGTCAATAGTCTAGCCCCTAGCCGTTCCTCCAGTGGTTCTAGGAATGGCCTCTATCACTTCAACAAGGAAGTTGAAATCTATTTCATGGAGGGCGTGTAATGAAAGGTTGTCTTGTCATCGTTCTGATCGTCCTGACGCCGTTCCTATTCCTTGCAGGCCCCATCGGTTGGATTTTGGGGGTTATCGCCTGGATTCTGCTGCTCAAAGACTCTGGAAACGATCAGTGAATTTCACCACAGGCATTGATAAAAATATGGACGAGGTAGAAAAATGCACAGTCATACTTTAAGCCAAGGAAGGGCAAGCGTCCGTCGCTTTTTGGGAGCTTTGAAAGGATTCTCCGTCAATTTCAAATGGCATCGCCATACAGAACCCTTAGTAATAGAAGGAGAAGATGCGACCGATAAGGTTTTAGAAGCCTATCGCCGTGGTGTTAGAAACTTTGATGGCTCAATCTTTCCTGACAATGCCGATTTTTGTGAGCAAAAGCTTCATCGAGTCTCCTTTGCAGGGGCAAGGCTGACACAGGCATGGTTTTGTTGTGGCAGCTTCAGAGGTGCATGTTTTGCTAATGCGTTCCTAGAAGAGTCTAGCTTTGACGATTCAGATTGCAGAGGTGTGGATTTCTCAGGAGCTAACTTAGCGGGAGCTGAGTTTCAGAACACGGATTTGAAAGGAGCGAAGTTCACTGATGCCCAACTGCAAGGTGCTTTCTTTGACCGCGCTGATCTGGTTGGCGTGGATCTAACAGGGGCCAATGTGCAAGATGCGGAATTCTTGGATGTACGCAGGGTTAGGAGTGAACCTCCATTCGTTGAGCTGTAGATCGTCAATCAATCACCTTTAGTTTTCCCTTCAAATATGGGTTCAGATAGCGGCTCCAGATGGGGCCGTTTTTCCTTAGCGGTACATTCTTACATCGCACCAAAGCCTTCCCTTATGAAACAGAAATTACTTGCATTTTTCCTGGCTAGCCTGCCCACCTTGACGCAGATAGCCCCCGTCCTAGCCCAGCAGCAACAGACGGCTGCACTCAGCCCGGATACTCCAGTCAATTTACCGGGCCTCTACTATGACCCTGACCCTGGACCCTCCCCGACATTCCAGCAGCTCACGAGTGCAGAGCAAGCGGGATTTGTTGAAATCCCACCCTTACCTAATGGGGTGCAGCTTCCCTACCAGATTGATCGGGCATGGCCCCAGGGGGCAACTCCTGACCAAATCCTCAAATTTGGAGACTTGCAGCAGAACCCTGTCACGGCTGGGTTTACCAAGCTCACCTTGAGAGATATTTCCGCTCAGCAAGGGACAAATATCGCTGGGGTGCCCATTGGAGATGTGCCCCTCGTTTATGGCCTGACGGTTGATGAAGTCGATAACCTCTACACCAAGCTCAACAATGGCGAGAAAGTCACCGTTGATGATGCCGCCCCTGCCATTCAAGCAGCATTAGGAGTGTTGCATGACCCGTCTCAAGCAGGGAAGCACCTTCAGCAAGCGGCATTGACCACGGGCCAGAAAGAGCTGATTACCAAGCTCAGTAGGGTTCCCGCTCTCAAGGGCATTCCTCTCCAAGACCTAGCACGGGGTAACTGGCAGGGGGTAATCTCAAAGGCTGAGCAGATTGAATTAGCGGGCATTGGTAAGACGATTGGTCCCACCCTCAAGAAGCTGCCCGTCAATCAGATTGTCCCTCTCGTCGGTGATGTGATTAATGGCAACTGGCAACAAGTCCGACAGCGGGCACAAGCTTACGTTCTGGCAAAAGGGACAAATATTGCCGTCAAGGAAGTGATCAAGGCTGTCCCAGAACTGAAAGATTTACCCTTGGGCGCGGTTCCCGATCTCGTCAATCAGCCCATTGAACAGACCCTACCCAAGATTGCGGACTTGGCGATTGAGGAAATACCTGGGGTAGAGGATGAACTGATCAACTCCGTTCCGGGTCTGTCTGAGATTCCCGTCAACAAGCTGCCCTTTGACCTGGCCTTTAGCTTCCTTGCTGGAGACTTATTTGCGAGGTTTGATATCGCCTATAGCGGTGTAGAAGGGCCAGAGGAGCCATCCGTTCAACATGCCTTATCGGGTGGCAGTGAAGACCAGAAGTTTAGACCGATTAAATGCACCCTTGGCAAAACCAAAAACCAGAGAGCAGACAACTGTCCTCACTTTGAGATGCGGAAGTTTATTAGCTCTCCTCTCGCCCAAGTGACGGGGGATGATGATATTGAAGGTAAGCAATGGGTACAGGGGCACTCCAAGGGCAAGAACGGTCAAGGCGTGAAGGGTGGTAAGGGACTCATGAAGTGGGTGAATGGGGGTTGGGAACCCGCAGGCATCCATCCCTTTGGTACAGGTTCTCACACCAAGTTTGTGTTGAAGAATATTAAGGAATACCCTGATAAGCCCAGCACGGCGAGGCTGCATCTTGCCATCCAGTTCTGCTACTCCATCCCGATTCTGGGAGAGCAGTGTACCCCCCACTTCATTGTGATCCCCACTCCTTTTACCGTCCGGGAAGGGGGCTTGTTTCTAGTGGCGAGTCGAAGGAGTCTGCCTGCTGAGATTGCCAAGTTTAGAGACCGGGCATTGACGGCTGCGGGCCTCAGTCAGGTGTATTGCGACCCCAATCAGCTTATTGCCTCGACGGGTCAAAGTGATGTCTCTCCATCAGATTCAAAATATGGTCACCTTGCCTATGATGAGACCACAGGACAGCTCGTGAATGTAACCTCGGTCGATGGAGTACAGGAAACCCTAGCCCCAGATGCAGCCCAAGCCTTTGAGCAACTGAGAGCCGATGCGGCGGCTCAAGGGTTGGATATTAAAGCAGTATCAGGCTTCCGATCCGTGTCTGTTCAGCAGTCTATTTGGGATGATAAGGTGGCGAGTGCTTCTCCTGAAGTGGTTGCTAAGACTTCAGCTCCTCCCGGTCATTCAGAGCATCACACGGGTCTAGCGGTGGATGTGGGCAATAACCAGAATGCGGGTCTGAATGAGTCTTGGGCACAGACACCTGAATATGCCTGGATGGAGCAGAATGCTGAAAAGTATGGATTTGAGTTGTCATTCCCTAAAGGAAATAGTCAGGGAGTGAGCTATGAGCCTTGGCATTGGCGGTTTGTGGGGTCGAGTCAGGCTCAACAGACCTTTGCGAATGCTGCTGGGAGTCAGAATAAAGGTACTACTGCGTCATCTAATGGAGTCCTTCAACCGATTGATGGGGCGTCAGGTGCGCCGCAACTGAAGGGTATACCGGGTCAGCCAGGTGCTGTAAGTAGGCAGAATAGCTCTACTTCAACCCCCGCCGATCCTGACCATAATCTCAGGCAGTATCTCGCCCGCATCAGAATTGGAGAGAGTACTGACGGGACCAATTGGAGACCCCATCCTGAAACGGGTGCTTATGGAATTTATCAGTTCACTCCAGAGTCTAGAACTAGTCTTCTGCAACGAACAGGAATAGATGGCTGGACACGAGACCGAGCGGTTGCGGCTCAAGCAGCGGTGGAGTGGATCAAGATTATTGGTGCTGAGAAGAATGTGGATCTGATGGCTGCGATTCAGAGAGGGGATTTTGCCTTGGCGGATCGGGTGTTAGCTCCTTGGCAATGGACCTCGTTGCCGGGTGGACCTGAACAAAGTGAAGTGTGGAGCAATCCAGCGAATTTTGAGAAATATGGTCCGACTGGGGATGCTTCCACGAATGAGCCTGTTGGTGTGGCGTCTAGTGGGTTGCCTTGCAGGCCGTCACAGGTGGCTGGGGTGCCTGGAGTTCTTACGCCAGAAGGAGATGGGGTTGCGACAGGGTCATTATCTAATCCCCTCCCAGGTTATTCAACTACTAGTGAGTATGGTTACAGAACTCACCCAGTTACTGGTGTTCAGGGCAGTTTCCATGCAGGGATAGATATTGGTGCCCCACCTGGAACACCTGTAAACGCGGCTGATGGGGGAACTGTTGATTACGCAGGCTACCATCCGGGTGGGCATGGAAATCTAGTTGTGATTTACCATGGAAATGGTTTAGCAACTTGGTATGCTCACAATTCTGCTATTAATGTACGTGTAGGTCAAAATGTAACTACCGGAGACAAATTAGCTGAGGTTGGCAGTACAGGTACATCTACAGGTCCACATCTGGATTTTGGTGTTCGAACTGGTTACATTCCTGGTCAGCCCTATTCAGGACAACATCATAACCCTCGTAATTTCGTTAATTTTTGAGGTAATAGATATGTTTAAGAGGTTAATCGTTGTCTTCCCACTAATGACTTTGTTTTTTCCATTACCTGCTCGTGCAGATATGGAAAGTTGTTTTAATAGGCATCTTCAGACTTCCTTAAAAACGTTCCCCATAAAATCTGCTAAACATCAGGCCACTGTCGAACATAATGGCCTCCGCTATCACTGGTTACATGTGTATACGAGTGATACTCGTTATCCTTTGGGTGAAGCTGTTGTTGCTGAATCTTCTAATGTCTGTCAGCTTCCTGTGTTTGACGTGACAGGTAATATTCAGGATTACAATCCGTATCTTGGAGCGGAGGTTGTAGGTAAGTTCAAGAAGCAATTTGCAAAGCAACAACGCTAAATTAGCTTTTCGCTCTATCACCTCCCTGTTTTCAGTAGAAGTTATTACAAGGGCTTCTATCTCCTTTACGAAACACTACTTCCAAATCCAATCCAGATTGAGGCTCAATCTCTTGAGCAGACCGAGAGACTTCAGTCTGCTTGGTTGATAAGCACTCACCTGCCCCACCAACCCACCCTAAAATTGCATGGCGGTACATTACTACGTACCTAAATTGCGGTAAGCAACATGCAAACCCAAACAAATCAACCTCAACCCACACAGCCCCCTGTGGATCTGGGTCCGTTGTTGAGCAGTCCCTTGCCCTGGCTCTTGGGCATGATCGGGTTTCTCCTTCTGCTTGCGACCATCCTTGACAGCAAGAATGGACATGGACGGAGTAAACGCGATGCCCGATTTGCCACCCCTGGAGAGATTCGTAAAGCTCGAAGGCGAGGGCTAAAACAGATCCGAGATGCCACAGTAGATGGATGCTCCTTGAGCCTGGGGAGTGATCGCAAGCTCATCCTCACGGACTGCCAGCCTGGAATTAGCGTGATTGGCGCGAGTGGCTATGGCAAGACTAAAAGTGTCGTTGATAATTGTATTGACGATATCCTTCGACAAGGCTTTACAGGCATCATCTACGACATCAAAGGGAGTCTACAAAAGCGACATGCAGCCCTGGCCCATCGATTGGGTTATCAGCAGTATTTTTTCTGCCCTGGCAAAGCTCACACGGATAGCCTCAATCTCCTAGACTTCATCCCAGAACGGGGTGGCTCAAAAGAAGCCCTGGAACTCGCTAAGACCATCAACGCCAACTTTGAAGTACCGGGAAGTCGCAAAGATGGGTTCTTTGGTCCCCAAGGGGATAGCTTACTCAAGACCGTCTTCCTTCTTGCCAAAAGCCATGTCTATCAAGATCTGGTATCTGCCTGGGGGTTCTTGAGTTTAGAAGACCTTCCCCAACGTCTACTCGCAGCCCACCAGTATGGTCAATTTGACTTAGGGGGTGACTTAGACTTTTGGGCTAACCAAGCGGCACTGGGTTTAAGGTCCGTCTCCAAAGCAGAGAAAACCGCTGGGGGGATTGTGGGCACAGCGGTCACGAACTTCCAAGCGCTAATGGATGCCAGTGTCATCCCCTCTATTACCAGCTCCACGATTCCCTTGGACCTCCCTGGTAAACAGATCGTATGGGTGCAAATTGATGAGAACGCTGAGAGTACGACCTCGCCCTTATGTGCCGCAGTCATTCATATGTTGATGCGGCACAACCTGAACGCAGAAGTGAGTCGAGATCGGCCCTTGTTTTTGTGTTTGGATGAATTCACCTCGATCCGTTTGCCAGATATTGAGCGGTGGATAAACCTATACCGAGAGTATGGAATGTGTTGTCTACTGTCTTATCAGAGTGATGCCCAAATCAACTTGAGGTATACAAGGGACCATGCCATGTCAATTCTCAGTTCCCTTGGCACGAGAATCCACTTTCGCACAGGCCATCATTCCACTGATAAGAGCTTGAGCGACTCCCTAGGGACATTCACGGAAATCTACAAGACCCGCTCTACGGGGCATAACAGTCGTTCAGGCAGCAGTCGCAACCGCTCCGAGCAGCATCGCAAAGTCCCACTTATCACAGCGGACGAGATTGATACCTTTGAACCTGGAGAATGCCTGATCCAATCCCCAGGCTGGAAGCAACGGGCACATCGCCTGAAAGTTCCACTCAACAAAACCGATGAAGCCTTGAGAGAAGAGAATAAAGCGCTTTGGTACTCTCACATCCACCCGTTTCTGCTGTACTGTCGCCAGTCGAGAGATCTAGGCATCACACCAGAATACGTTGTCAGTGAACGTGCGGACATTGCAGAGTCGATGTTACCTACGGGGGCTGAGTTAGAGAAGCTCCATAAATCGGAAACTCTGAGCGAACGGAAAGCAGCAGTAGATTCTGTATAACTTAAACGAGGAAGATAGCCATGTCATCATCAGACGACCAAGATTTCAGAGAAATGCTGGGGGCAAGTAAAGAACTCACGCAAGCCATACTCAGCAGGGCAATCCAATCCAACTTTTTGAGACCCCCCAATGTGACCGCAACCTTTAAGCAAGCGGTGCAAGTGGCAAAGGAAGGTCAACAGCGAGGTTTCAGCCCAAAAGAACTATCAGGGGCAATCAAGCAGACGGGGTTTCTCGATGCCGTTGAAGCTCAAGGGGGTGACGTTAAGAAAGCGGAGTCCTTAGTTGCGCGTAAGGCCCAGATTTCCAATGCCGTAGACCAGTTCCCCAGCTCACCCCAGCGGGATCCGAGTATCGATAGACAGCAAGAAAGATAGCTGGCGGTACATTACTACGGGCATCAAGAATGCTCCATAAGGAGGAAATAAATAATGGAACATGAAGATAACAATATCGTTGACCAAAAAGAGGCGACTGAGAAATCTAGTCCACCCATAAAGTATCAATATCACAACTTCATTGGCGACAAATACAGAGAACTTCAGGAGAAAGAACAACTCTATTTTGAGGGTGCCCCATTAGCGTGGGTCGCCAAGAAGGGAATCCAGATTGCAGCGCTTCCAGGAGTGGCCTTTGCTGCGACCCATGCCCCGATTGTGGGTCCAGTGGTTGCGGGTGCAATATCCCAAACCACTCATCTGATGCATTCGGGGATTCATGGGATACGTGCTGATCAGATAGCCAAAAACTTTACAGATCTAGCTAGTCAAGTTCCACATGGTTGGGGTCGGCAAAGTGCATTTGATGCCTGGGCGAAAGTCAGAACCGCTGACATGTTGGCGAAGACGGATGCGTGGGCACGACCGTTGAGCGGGATTGTCGCTCCTTCCATGATCGGCAAGGGCTTGATCGACTCAGGCAAGCTGGCGGTGGGCTATTTAGCCAAAGGCATTCCAGTCGTAGTGGCCCGCCCCGTGGTTCACATGTGGAAGATGACCAACCACTATATTGACCGCACCAAGACTTGGCTGGCCGAGATGCAGCAAAGTGTTCAGCAAAGCATTCAAAAACTACAAGGGAGACAGACAACAATGGCAGACACAATCAACCAAGCCCCCACAGCAATTGAGCCAGATATGGAGCGACGGGCTGAGTATGCAAGACTGCTGTCTGAATACCACAAAGATCCAGACCTCAGTAGCTATGAGCAGATTGAGCAAAATATCCAAGGCAAACCAGAATTAGCCTTGATTTATGACGAGCATGTTGCTCACCAGGCATTGAGAGAAGGTAAAGATGTGGATGAGGCAACCGCCATCGTTGCTCAGGGTCCGAATGTGACCGATATGTCAGATAAGAATCTTCAGGATGTCTCTCCGTATTTAGCGGATGCGACGAATACTGCCTTAGAGCAGTACAACTACGAGAACTCGTCTAAAGAAGCTGAGGATAGCTTATTAGAGGCGTTGTCTGGTTTAGACCAGCGGGGTGTGGATATCTCCAGGATGGCGGTCTTTTATAACAAAGAGCAAATCTTTGGGATGCGTGGAGGAGATATTGACCGCTCCGTCACCCAGATTAGTGACCAGCAAATGGAAGATATCAAAGAAGCATTAACGAATTTTAAGGATTTTGAAGGTGAATTCAAGATTAAAGTGGGAAGCAGAGTAGTATTACACCTAAAAGAAGGTCAGAAGCTCGTTGATACCTATAATCTTGCTCCTCAAGAGAAGCAACGTGCTGAAGGTGAATTTAAGACTAAAGACCAAGTTAAACAGGAGCAAGGAAAGCCCATCGATCCACGCATAGAGAAAGTAAAGCAGCAGGGGGGGAATGTGGAACGTGCCGAGAAATATTTAAAGAGAGCCGAGCAGATTGCCAAGGCCGTTAGTAATGGTGTATCCCCCAAGCAGCCAGAGAAAGAGCCTGCCTTGGCCCACAGTGAACCGGAACTATAGGAGTTGCCATCATGCGTAAGTTCACCCGAAAACATAGGTTTCCTACCCTGCGTAATTTTATCCGCAAATATGGACCTCCCATCCTGTTGATAGGAATGGTTTATCTAGGGATCGAAGCATTTCATGCTTTTATCGACTATCTCAAGCGAACATGGGATGTAGGTGCATTGATCATGGCATGGGCTTGCGTTATCAGCTTGTTCCAAGGCACTTGGCGAATAACTTTGGGATTTTTGAGAGATTTTCGTAGTGTCCCGATTTATTCGCCATGAGTTGAAATTCCTGAAATGCTGTATTAATAGTGACTTCAGAGCATTTCTTGATGAACATTGCCCAGCGCGAACAACAGATTATCCGCATCCAATCCCAAAGCTCCTATGCCTCTATTAACGAAGCCCTGGAAGCAACCCTACGCCTGGAAGCAAGCCAAGTCACCCAGAAAATAATAGAGGCAGCACTAGACGAAGAAGTGCAAGCCTATCTATCCCAACTTCAAGGGACTCGACCTCGGCGCTCAGGTTATTATCAACGGGTTCTAGATACGCAGTATGGCAGGATCCCTCAACTGTCTGTCCCTAAACTACGTAAAGGGAACGCAGACCGAGAGTGGCAGATTTTAGAACGTTACCAACGTGCCCTTGGCAGTCTCCTCGATTTTTGCCTCGGCCTGTATGTCATGGGTTTATCGCTTCGGGACTTGCAAGAAGCTCTCTATGAGATTCTAGGAGCAGTCTTATCCGTTAATGCCATTAACCGAATTACGCTAAAAGCTCAGAAGCAAATGTTCCAAAGGCGTCAGACTCGTCTTGAGGAAACCCCTCCTATTCTGATTGTCGATGGTGTTTGGGCTAGTGTTCAGTGTTCCTCAGAAGACTTTTGGGAAGACCAAGCTGGGCATATCCGGAAACTACGCCATGCAGAAGACCGAGTCATTCTAGTCGCTATGGCAGTGTGGCCCGATGGCACCCAAACGGTGCTTCATTATGAAATGGCGACGCAAGAATCGGAGGCAGCTTGGTCACTATTCTTTGCGCATCTGTGGCAACGGGGATTGCAACCCTATTCGGTGAAGTTGATTGTGAGTGATGGTACGACTGGGTTGCCTAAGGTGATTCGTGCTCTGTTTCCCCTCGCACAACATCAACGCTGCATTACCCACAAGGTTCGAGCCATGCTGCGGCATTTAGGCTATGGGCAATTGTCGTACCTGGATGCGCAAGGACAAGAGCTTTCACTTCCTGAAGCTAAGAAACAGCGGTATGCACAAATTCAACATGATGCCTACGCCATCTATAAAGCGCCCACCTGGGAAGGGGCAGTTATTTCATTTCTGGTGTTTGAGAAAAAGTGGACAGACATCGAACCTGACGCCGTCAGAACCTTTATCAACGATTGTGCCCTGACTTTGAACTTCTATGATTTTGATGCATCTCTTCACTCACTCATTCGAACCTCAAATGCACTCGAGCGGTTGTTCCGGGAATTCCGAACCAAGGCCGATGAAATTGGTGCGTTCCCTAATGAAGAGAGCTGTTTAGCAATTCTCTTCCTCGTTTTTCGTAGGGATCATGCCAAGCATGATCGGCTCAAAAACCGTGGCGAATAAATCGGGACACTAACGAGATTTTGGTGATCGGGATTAGCAAAAGGGAGAAGCTGTTGCGATAGCTGCTCCCTTTTGTTGCCTCTGATATTCTGTGATTAAGCTAGAGGAATGCCAGGGGCAGTATGAACGAGCTTTCTCCCACTCAAGAATTAAAGGAAGACCTGTTACGTCCAGTGCCGATTCCAGAGACAGAACTGGAGCGGTATATCTCGTTCAAGCATGCGCTTAATCTTCGTTTCCCAGATGAGGACACGGGGGATTGGCATTTTCAGCCCTACTTTTTTGAACAAACGGATGCCCTAACAACTCAAAAGAGCATCCCCCTTGCTGGAAAGGGCCAGCAGGTTGATACAACGCCTTCCCTAGGTCATCAGGGAGTGCGAGATATGTCTTCAATTTTGTTTCAGGAAGGATTATCCATTCCCTCAGATCAACCTGTATATGTCGCCAATCATTATCGGGCTATCGCAGACTTAGCGATGCTGGATCTCCAGAAATCGCGACCGCCAAGTATTGCAGACAATGCAGCAATTAACAGTTGGCTGGATAGCCAAGAGCAAGTTGATCACCTCAAACGAGAGTACTTAGAACGCTTGGCAATCCAACTATCAGGTGAACCCCTCAGAATTTTTAAGCAATGGATTCAGACCGTGAAATTCGTATAAACCCTTCCCAGTCCATCCACTTGGACTTGATGCGGTCAGTCGCTCAACAAGTCGGTGATACGCCTTATGTCCTCAAGGGAGGTGCGGCACTCATCTTCACTCGTGCCCTGGATCGCTATTCCACGGACTTAGATTTTGACTCTACAAAAAAGCTAAATCTCAAGGGTCGAATTGAGTCTGCCATTAGGAATGTGAATGGTATCGAATTGAAATCACTAAAGTTGGTCAAAGATACGGATACTGTCCAGCGGCTATAGTCGTTAGAGGTGCCCGGATGAAAAGCCTGACCACTGAAAGCCTGGAGCTGGAGCAGGGGCCGCAAACCCCAAGCCCGGATCAAGGTCCAAGCCTATAATCTGCCGATCACATCTCCAGTTCCTTATCCAGATTTACAGTTTGAGTAGGTTGAGATTTATGCTGGAGCAGGAACAATCTGCGCTCAAACACTTTTGTGGAACGTCCTTTGTATAGCGCGTCCTGGTATGAGTGGGTAAAGTGAATCACTCCCTGGATATACCGTTGTTTATCTTCAGGTGATTTCAGTTCTCTAGCGGCATCAGACTGCATCAGCACTCTGGTTCCATCCATTGCATCACCCTCACCTTGAGCGATGAGATAGATGGCAATATCATTGTTGTGCTGTGGGTTCTCCCGACTTAATTTGTTTTTGATTTGGGTGTACTGCCCCCGGTAATGCATCTTGATTTCCCGGTCCATTGGATAGGCATTCTGGTCTGCCCGCTCAAAGGCGATGGGGCCATGATTGCCAATCAGGTCATCAACGCCTTTCCCCTGTTCAGGCTCCCACGGTATTCTCCATGTCTTGCAGCCTCTTTCTTCAATGAGTTCAGCTTCTCTGACCATTTCACGCCGCACATTCCAGACCGTGGACTGCTCTGAATCCCAATCATGGGCATACCTGAATTCTCTGCCTGGTGCAGCAAATACTTCTAGTTGAGGATGTAGCACCCTTCTTTCGAGTCGTTCGTCGTGCTGGTTCTTGGCCCGATAGCCAATGTTGACTCCCTGACCACCAATGACGACTCGACCTTGAGAGACTAATGCAGCATCTTTCTTATCCCCTTCAGTCCGGTAGATGGGAATTTCAGGGTGCTGGTAGACCGTGTACCAGAATCCCTTAGCTTTCTCCTCCTGTGTTTGGGTGACTCCATGCTTGGCAAAGATCTGCTTAGCGATGGGATCGGGAACGGGTTGGAATGCCATATCCCGGTCAAACAGTTTACGCTTGGCTCCCAGTGGGTTTTCATACTTGCGATATTTGGGAGGGGCATTGGGATTTTTTGTCCTAGCTCTGTGGGTTTTGTCTACATCGATACGGGGAGTATCAGGCTTGAAGGTTCCATACAGACTAAGCGTTGGCTCCTCATTGGGTCCTAGTCCTTCAAAGGTGAGTGGATCGACCCCAGCATCAGCCCACCAGCCCCCACCTTCAGCAAGTTCCTGATAACTCAACACTTCAGGATGAGACCGATCATTAATCAAGGCACGGATCGGCTCGATGTGATACTGACTGCGAACCTTCTTGAAAGACCCATCCCTCCTGCGAGTGGCGATGTCTTCGATCTTGGCCCCCAGCAACCGATCAATCACCTGATCATCAGCAATGGATTGGAGCCGAGCCTTAATCACATCGGGATGGGCGCAGCTAGACACCCATTCATCCCAATGCTTCTCATCAATGGTGTCAGGCCGCTCTACCCCGGTATAATCCGGTTTCCAGAACACCTGATCATCAATGGTCTTCGGCTTGGGAGTGACGCTTATGCCCTTGTCCGTCAACTGTTGAGCGACTTCCTTAAGCTGTTCTGCGACTGGCCCATTTACCAGTGCATCGACTGAGCGCATCGACTTCACAGACTGGGCTAACTGCTGCATGGCTGGGAAGGTCTTCAGACTTCGCTGAAAGCGCACCACCAGATTATTGAGTTCACCAATGTGCTGAGCAATGGATTCATGTGCTCTCCACTCACTGACGGTATCGGCCAGCCCCTTGATTTTGGCAAAAGAATAAGTGGGGCGCTTGGCGTTAAACGCTTCAATCTGCTGGGTGATGGCCTGAAGTTGGGGCTGCACCTGAGTAAGAGATTGTCCCTGCTGGAGTTCGCTCACCACTTCGGCCAACTGATCCATGCCCTTAAACTGAATCTGCTGAGGTTCAGACAAGGTGTTGATTTGAGTGGTCAGTGCGGCCAACTGCTCAACCAAACCACTCTCAGCCAGAGCTTGTTCTTCATTGAGGTCATGCACATCCTGAGCTAGGTCACCCATATCTGGGAATTGGGGAATGGTCAGACTCTCAACTAAGTCCTGCACTTCGCCAATGGCAGCGGTAACCTCCACCTCGTTTTGCCAATCTTGGACGGCATCGACCAACTCAGCCATTGCGGGGAATTTGACATCCAGAGATTGAGTCGCTTCCAAGCCAGCTTGTAATCGGATGATTGTCCGGTCTAGCCCTTCAGTACCTTGAGCTAGGACATCAACCATCTCAGTCACGGCATCAGCCAGCTCTTGACCAGATCGCCACTCTGCTACGGCATCAGCAATGCTCCTGATCCTCTGCTGGCTTAGAGTTTGTTCAATGTTCTGGTCAATGTGGTCAATAGATTGGGCGATATAAGTGAGGTTATGGCTGAGGTCTTGTTGGTCCCGTGCCTGAACAACAGTCTCAGCCAAGCCATCTAGGCCCACAAAGGAATTAGGTTCTAAGTTCTGAGATAAGGTATCAACCCGTTGAGCAAGATCCAGTAATTGAGGCTCTAACCCAAGCTCTGCAAATTCCTGGCTTGCCTGCCATGCGATCACATCATCAGCGATACTCCTAAATTGCTGATGAGGGAGAGACTTCTCGATAGCCTGGTCAATGGCTTGGGTGATCTGAGTGAGGTTATCTGCGAGGGCATCAGCAAACTGGTCTTGCACGACCCGATTTGCCAAACTATCCAAACCATTGAAGGAATTAGGTTTTAGACTTTGGCTGAGTGACTCTATATCCTTAGCAAGGGTTAGCAGGTGATTATCCAACCCACTTGTTGCTAGCTCGTTCTCCTCAGACCACTGCATCACCCAATTTGCTAGGTCTGAGGAGGTTGACCCCCATTCTGTTGAGCGACTGTCTTGGGCTTGGGCTTGCCATTCTTGGACGCCTGATGCTTGACCCCCTGGATCTCCTCTGCGGCTTCCAATACCTTGTCGCTCATCGCGGCTTGGAGCATCGTTGAGTCTTCGATCTTCATCCCAAGATTGTCCATCGCCTTGGCGAGTTGCTTGATACTCTCGCTCATGTCCGAGGGCTTCTTGGCTGCCATTGCGTCCTTGAACTCCTGGATGAACAGGTTGAGAACGGCTTTGACCTCCATCGGGATAGTGTTGATCCGCTCCCTGACCTGGGACTTGAGTTCTCTGTTCTCGTCTAGGATGTGTTGGTTCTGAGCTTGGACTTCTTCGACTTGATTGGTCAGGATGGTGATCGCGTCCGTGAGTGGGGCTAATCGGTCTCGAAGCTCGTCCACGATCTGCTGTTGTTGTTCGTTGATGTCCATAGGTTTCCTCAATTAGATCTAAAGCACTTTCTTGAGCGTTGGATTTTACAACCCGTTTCTTCAGCTTTTCCAGGTTTTCGGTATAGATGGTCAGTTCATGTTCTTGGCGGGAAATATCGACTAGGAACGGCTCTCTGCTGGAGGTGCGGTCATTGGTGGTGATGACAATCGTCCGTTTCTTGCTGCCACTCTGGGAGCGGTAGGAAGTCCACACCCGGTCATACTCCAAGGCCAAGGGTTGAGTGAGGGGCACATCATGGGAGACTCCCTTATGGTCCCTGACCGTCATATTCAAACTATCCAGGGCGGTGACCGTGAGCTGCTGACCGTTAATCCAGTTGTTTTCCCGGATAGTTGTCGTCCACCGCAGCTTATCCCCGACTGCCACATCAAATTCTTGGGCACTGTAGACCTCCTTTTGCTTGTATTTAGCTGGATTGAATCGATAAAGCCGACCACCGAAGGAAGAGACTACCAGCTCATCCCCTTCGCATTTCTCCACCTTGTAAAGCTGTCCTCGCTTGATGGATGACGTTTTAGACGTTTGCAGTAGGCGAACGTAATCCCCTTTGCGATACCAATCCACCCGTCGTTTTTGCTCAATACTCAGGTTTCTGGATTTGAGCTGGACAATCTTGCTGGATTCCCCGAGTCGCCCAAGTTTCTTCTCCCCCCTGCGAATGGCCTTTTCAGCCGCGAGTCGTTCCTTGTTGGTCCCAGCAATAATCAGGGTTTGGTCTTGTTCGTTGGGAGAGAGGGCAAGGAACTGAGCTGCTGCGGCTTGGGTCATCTCAGTCTTATCGTCTGCCTCAATCACATACCCCTTGGCATTGAGGAGGTCCAGTGCTTTGAGTCCTTGACCTCTGGCGATGAGTTCAACGGCTTGCTTTTGGACATCAACCTTCTGCCTGACAATCTCCTCAATCCGGTGAGTGGTCGCTCCATTGTGCTGCATGAACTTGAAGGGATTGCCCGCTTCAATCGCGGAGTTCTGGCCCGCATCCCCTACGAAGATGACCTGTGCTTTGACTGCCTCTGCCTTTTCCAGAATCACCCGCATCTGTCTTCGGCTCATCATGCCCGCTTCATCAACCAGCCAGACTTGATTGGGGCTGTTATCAGCTTGATGCAGAACCAAATGCTCAACGGTGTTGGTGGCAATGCCTAACTCATCCTGGAGTTTCTTCGCTGCTGGGATAGTGGGACTAAAGCCCCGAATTGTTAGACCGGAGCCATTGAGTAAAGTCTTCAGTACTCCTAATGTTCGAGACTTGCCCACCCCTGGAAAGCCCTGCCAGATTTGGTAGCGGTCAGTACTAGTGAGGGTGTTGAGAACTGCCTTGGCCTGGTCTTCATTCAGTTCAACTGCAATCCCTAAGAGTGAGGGATTAGCAACCATTGGTTGAGCTTGATCTTGGCCTTCCATCCAGCGCTGATGGATCTGGGCTTCTTCTTCAACGGCAGTGACGGTGGTGAATCCCCGATCAACAGGGATTAGCTCTTTGCTTTGGCTAATGGCCTCATCCACCTGTTCCATCGCCATGCCCTGACGTTTGAGGGTCTTGAAGACATAGGCATAGATGTCATCCGTCTCAAAGATGGATGACCATTCAGCGTAATGACGGATGGCGCTTTCAACCTCATACCTGGCTCGGTCTGGGTCAGGCATTACGGCCAAAGGTTCAGCCAATACTGGATGACCCACTCCTTGAGAGTGAGCCTCATCCCGCCAATGGTCTTGGATGATTTCGAGCTTTTTACCCACGCCCCGCTTAGCCTTGCGAGTCGTCAACACTTTCAGCTTCTTATTCTCAGGAGTAACTTCTAGCCCTTCATCCCGAACCGCTTTGACGATGGCCCGATGACGCTTGCTGAAGACCTCGACATCGGAGCGGTTGTAACCCTCTAGCTCAAACCCATCCTTAGTTTCATAGATGCGATACCCCAGCCGTTGGACCTTCTCTGCTAACTTCTGACGGTAGAAGCTGCCTATCCACTTAGCTTTAGCCAGCTTTTCATGAGAGAGGGAGCGCCACTGACCATCTGGCCCCTGTGTCCCATTCATGAGCAGCATGTGGGTGTGAAGCTGCATGTCTCCATCACGGGAAGTATGGTGAGGCATCAGTGCCGCGATCATGTTGCCTGTATTGACGACAGAGCGTACTCCATTTACTTGAATCCGAGTCTGGGCATACTCGCGCTCAAGTAACTCAAAGCTTTCTAGAACTGCCTCCATGTGGGCATCGAATAAGCGATTGTCTCCTTCTAAGTGCAGTGCCATCGACACACTTTTAGGTGCAGACAAAGTAACGTCATGGGCCAGTCGTTCTTTGTCTTCCTCGTTGGGTTTCTTGCCCCGAATCCTTTGGACTGCACTACCAGCGACACCTTTTAAGGAGTCAGGCAAGAACCCTCGACTGAGCGCTTTGAAGTCCTCTCTTTTAACGTAGGTGCCTAACTTTTGAACAATCGCGTTGGAGCCGACCCAGACAGCAGTACTCATGCGGTCAATGTCAGAGACCGTCTCAGATTCACCGTAATAGCGCTCCACAGCATCTACGAGAGATTCATCTTCCTCGTAGTACTCGATCATGTCGCGTGTTATGGTCTGCATCGTCCGCATGGGATGGCCTCTGGCTTAGCCTTCCAGATGCTTCAAGTAATCATCGACAGCGGCTTGATGTGCCTCATAAAGTTTTGGGTTTGCTTCGAGATGCTGTGCCATTGAGATTTTCTTGGATGCTTCAACGGCAGCTATGAAGTCTACTTTTCTGACATAGGGACCGAGCTTCTTGACCAATGGGTTGGAGCCGACCCAGACAGCGGTAGTCATGGGGTCAATATCAGGCTCTACGCTCTGGATGTCATAGCCCAGTTCGCGACAAGCCTCTACCAGTTCGTGCTGATAAAGTCTCCTCCGATTACCAGGTTCAATCAGTTCTTTGCGGTAGAACCTCTTGAATTCCTCAGCCTCATCGACTGGATCATCAGCTTGGGAACGCATGAACCCTTGAGTGACTTGTTGCCAAAGTCTGGACAAGAAAGTTTTAAGCATGGGAATACCTGCATGAATTTTTAAAAAGCGATTCCATCGACCACGGATGTGATCGTTCTCGTGAAAACTACAGAGATGCTACTGAGTACTACAGAGCGGAGTTACAAAACAACTACGGTTGTACTACGTGGTGTTACGAAAATGTTTCTGAATGTACTACGAAAATTTAGGGTCAGCCCGATCTGGGGATTTTCCGTTCCGGTGCCTCGGAGTGGTGATGGGTGTGGGAGCCTCAGCGACCCTCCAGAACCTCTTGAATCTGCCCTCAAAGTAGCACCATCTCTAGGATCCTTGCAAATAGGGCTTTCGAGTACCTAAACGACCCCCAATCGACCCCTAAAAACGGCAATTTTGGGCGGGGGTATATTACCTTGTCTAACTCAAGAGTTTTTCAAGATGACTACAAAAATATTTTTGACGGTCGATGTCGGTGCAAGTTTGACCAAAGCCTTCTTGCAAATTGCAGCAGATGGCAAGCTTCCGATCGAGAAATGCATCACCCAACCCTCTGCTGTTCTCAGAACAACTGAGAGCTTCTATGAGGAGATGGACCACGATAACTCTGCTCACAGTTCCCTCCTTTGCTATGGGGGGATGTACTGGCAGACGGGCCAGATTGCCGAATCCAATCTCAGGCAGACCAACACGGACCAGCACAAGCACCCGGAAGCGATTGCCAAGGTGCTGTCGATTGCGGGGTATGCCATTTCCAAGGCTGGCAACGGAGCTGAGATGTATTTGGACTTGCTGCTGCCGAAGAGTGAGGAGCCGAGCTTTACCCAGATGAAGCGAGATTTGGCGAAGTACGTCAGCAAGTTTTGGTATGGGTCGAAGCAACTGACCTGTGCGCCGAAGTTTGTGAGGGTCTTACCTGAGAGTGCGGGGATTGTCTCGCATGTCCAGACCTATCCCTCGATCATTCTGATGTTTGGTCACAAGGACTTTACTCTGACGAAGATCAAGGATCAGCATAGTGGCTTGGCCTACATCCAGACATGGGCAGGTCGAGGTTCGTTGATGATTCAGCGTCATATGAGCTGGACCCCCTCGAATGAGCTGACAGGTGCCAAGCTGGTGTTTTCACAAGGAACAGGTCAAAAAGGGCTTGAAAAGGCATTTGGGGATGAGGCTGGCCCTGTCGTGGCTTCCTTGCGCCAAGCCAGAGAACTGTACTGGGTGAATCTCCAGCAGCAACTGAATAGTGACATTGATGTGGTGCAGGCCAAGCGCATCTATGTCGCGGGTGGTGGAGCGCCTGCCTGGTCCAAGCAACTCAAGGAATCCTTTAGCGGCAAATTAGACTTGCTCGGTTCAGTGATTCGCACCATTGGCCGAGAATTCCCAGAGTGGTCAAAGTCTCCGATGACCTACCGCCTGACGGATGCCTATCTGGTGTGGCGACAGAATGCGGATCGTCCTGAAACGCTGCAAACTCCGCCTACTCGCAGTGCCAAGACTCCTAAAACCACTAAGGCCATTAAGACAGCAAAGAGTGCAAAAGCGGAGGTGAGCAATGTCTGATATCTACTTCAAGGTAAAGACTCAGTGGAAACTCACCTCTGAGCGGGGGGTAATTGTCAAAACGGTTCGCAATCACTACGGCCCTGGCCCCAGCTTCACCCGCCTATGTATGGACATTATGTTTTCGGTGCTGAAGGTACTGTCCGTAGCCATCCAAACTCGTAATCGAGCTGCGATTCAAGGAGCCATAGAGGTTTCCAAGGTTCAAGTTGAAGGCTATTACCAGATGGCTTTGGGGCTAGCTCAAGCGGAGGTGCAATTGCCCGTCATGGTTGAACCAGCACCAAATACCCCTGACGGACCATTACCAGCGGAAGTTGATGACCTTGGTGGTATATCCCCTGTGGATGAGTCACAAGTGGAATTCGAGGAATTTGAACCGTTCGTTATGGATGACTGATTCAACGGGAGGGGGCATGTTCTCAAGTCCCCTCCACTGCCATAAAAACCCTCGGCGGTACATTCTTGTAGACCAATAAATGGAGAAATAAACAATGACGAATGCAACTGAACTAACCCAAACACTGGGCCTTGAGCAGAATGACCTCGACAAGCTGCTACGGGCTTGCGGGATGAGCGAGGACGGCTATGACCTGGAAGCCCTGCAAGGTGTTCTCCAACTCAAGGCCGAAAATATTGCTGATACCTACACTCATGGCTGGTGCCTTTACACTGCTGACACGTACAAGGTTGACCTCAAGCCCATCCATAAGGCGATTTCTGCTGAAGGGATTGAGACAGGTGATGACCTATACCACCCTCTGTTCACCCTCGTCTGTGAGCGGGTATCTGAGGAAGGGGTTGACCCCGTTGATGCGGTCAAGACCGAGTTGCAGGGCACCGATGAGCTTGAAGAAGAGGCCAGCCTCGACGACATTGATCAAGTTGACGAGGGTATGAAACAGGCACTCAAGGCTGAGTCGCTTAGGACTGCCCGCCGAGTCGCCAGGAATGCTCACAAAACATCAGATCGGGTCGTGGCTGCTGCCCACCAGTTCCACATGAAGCAACTACGCCATGACCTCAAACAGGTCTTTGCCGAGGAATGGGCGAAGGAAGATGCCCAGGAAGCTCTTGAGGGCCAGTCGGAGCCGGGAAAGCTTTTGCCAGCCGAGGCCACGGAAGTCTAGAACGGCAGGTGCTGCTGGAGATGATGAACAGCCAATTCCAGGTGTGGGCGATGCAATCGAGAGAGGCCATCGCCACTAGAGAGCGGGCAATGATCCTCGCAGACCAGGAAGCCTTACGCGAAGCTGCCAAGAAGCGCAGAGAGTATGAGTACCGCATGGCACTGCTAGGCGATGTCAGCTACTGGGGCTGGCTGGTGGTGCTAGTCACCCTTCTCGCTGGGTTTTGTGGCTGGTGGCTGCGAGGAACCATCGCCCCAAGTTCGGCAAATAACAGTGGCGGTATATTACCTGTCACCAGTCAGCCAAATTCACAGGAGGTACATTAATCCGTTACCTCCGACTAAGCAAATCAGGGCGGCGGTATATTATCCGTCACCTTCAAACCATCTCATTAAGGAAAGAAAATTATGCTTACCCAAGATAGACCCACTCAACCAAAACCTGAACTGTGGGTTGAGTCTCCATCCTCAAGTCAACTTTTTCTCAAACGCCTGATCCTCGTGAAGGCCATTGTTACCCCCTTGTGGAAAGACGAAGCCCGTCAACAGCTCCAATCGCAAGCTGACCAACTGGATGAACAGCTAGGCCAACTGGATGCCCAAGTTCAACAAATGGTTGGGGAGCTGAGCCAGCATACTGTCCAAATCCATCCAGAGGGCAGCTCCATTGCCCAGACCCAGACTCAAATCCAAGGTATCCAGGCCCAGGCCAATGAGCGTAAGGGCGAACTGCTGGAGCAAAAGACTCAGGTCTTGCAACAACTGGAGCAGATCGAAACTTTGGAGTTGGGCGAGGAAGTTGAGCAAGGCCAGGTCGATAACTTCTTCTATGCCAAGCAAGGCGACCATCTGATTCGCAAGATGCAGGTTGAGGTTGTGATCCGCGACGGCGTGATTGAAGAGATTCGGGGGGAGCTGTAATTCCTGCCTGCCTATTTCAAGGGAGGGTGGCATATTATTTTGCCCCTTCCCAACTCATCAACTGAGGGTAGTGGCATATTACTTTGTCACCCACTCCACCAAAACTCAGGAGAAGACATATGTTAACTGAATTGAGTACAAGGACCGTCCCCAGACAACCCACAATCTTGGAAGAGTTGGGTTCAACGCTCAAGGTTGTTCTAGGTGCAATGTCTGTGAGCTGTGTTGTATTTGGCTTTCTAGCGGTTTCGCCTTATTTGATTGATGCCAAATGTTCTCGGCCTGGGTATACGCCCGTTACCCTAGCGCAGTGTTTACCAGAGTCTGAAGTCAAGTCCACGATTTGGGAGGCAAGAATCCCTACACCAATGGGAGGTTTCTATTTGGCTAAAGGAGAACCCATTGCCCAGGTATTTCCTCGGCTTTTCTCCCTGTGGCTTTTGACCCTTCCTACGGTGGTCGCTACTCATTCTCTAGGACGCTTCGTTTTTGTGAAGCTGGCATTATCTGCCGCTCAATCGCATGAATCACGAGATCGTAAATGAGGGACATCAAATGACTGACCTACCCCCCACAGATGAAACCTTGAAAACAGAATCACTCTCGCCTTCCAGGGAAAGACTCAAGCAGCGCTTGTGGATGCTGTTTGTTTGGTTCCCATTGGCGCTGCTAGTAGCTGGGATGATATTCACTTTTGTTGAAGCACCTGATTCCTGTAAGCAATCGTTAGCCTGCTTCACAAGCTACACCCTCTCATCCGTGCAGCGAGGTCTAGGGCCAATTGTCGATCCAGTGGGGACGCTACTTTACGCTCCCGGTGTAGTAGCAATCCCATTAATCCTAGTAGTTGCCTATGTGTACTACTTCGTATTTACGACCATTTTGCAAGTGCTGTATGCCTTGCTTGAGGTTGTGATTGTTCTGCAAACGAGAGGGAGACAGGACGATACGGGGTGATCGCAAATCCATATCAATGACAACTACCTCCATACCACCCCCAGACTTCACACCTAACCACAATAAAAACGACCCCCAATCCTCTGAATCAAGGAGGTCGTCAAGTTCGTTTCTCCTCCAATTATAACGAGGTCACCACAATGACGACTAACCCTTTTTTCGACTACTTCGAGCAATCCTGGGTCAACCACCAGACCGACCACGGCCAGCACCCAGACCCATGCACGGGACTTCCATCAGACCAGATCCAAGACCGAGTTTCGTCCTGGCTGGCTGAGTTCAATCTGCTGATACTGTCTGAGTCTCAGATAGCTGTGAGCATTCGGGCAACAATACGCCGGAGTTACAGGTGGTAACGATGAACAAAACAACATGGTCCATTACGGTTGATCCAGAAACTAGGATTGACCCCAATCGCTGGTTTGATCTAAAGCCTTGCCATTCTGACGAGGAAGTTGAAAGTGTTGCCCAGAGTCTACATGAACGATCTGCTCACCCTGACGACTGTGACCCTGAAGGTGATGCAGTCATTATGGAGCTTTTGGCTGATGAATACTGGCGTCGTCGGATGCGCCCGATCTATTTGCAGAAAGGAGAGCTGGGCAATTGCTCACTGGCAATTCGGGTGGAGCTAAGACTAGGAGAATTTGGCACGATCCACTGTGGCTCGAATGTTTTCCAGCACGAGCATATTCCCCAAGCCCTGCAATTCATTGAAGCACTTGAGGGTCAGGATCTGGAGTACAGCGAGTACTGGATGGCAATCGCTGAGCATTCTCAGCCACTGCCACAAGCACCGACGCTTGAGGATTTCTACCAGTATGTTTTGCAGCGATGCCAGCTAGCAATCGAGGACTATCACGAACTCCTTAGCTTCTATGTCACGGATCGGAGTGGCTACCTGGAGATTGTCCACGGGCGAGAACCTAGGAGCCTTGAGGGTAAGTATGTCTGGGCACGGTTTGAAGCTTCTGAATTCCCTGGTGATTGTGAGCGCTGCATCAAGCCACAGAAGGAGGGGTTTGAAACACCTGAAGAAGATCAGCGAGGGATTGAAGATTATTCCTGCCAGGTTGCACGTCATCTATTTGATGGTTTTCAAGATATCCAGCGTCGTAGGACTGATCGGGGTATGTACTCCCAGAGTCCTCAATCCCTTGCTAAACGCCAATCTACTGCTCCCGATCCAGTAACCCAATCCAAGCAGAGAGTCGAGGAACCCATCTTCGACCAGTTAGCACAAATCATTGCTGCCTTTGGAAGTCCGATGGCTGATGCCGAGGGCGGCACCCTATATGACGATGGTACGTACCTCTTTATGAGGAGTGAGCATGAAATCAATGTTGCCCGGAGTGCTGAGGGTGATTATGTCCATCACATTTATCGGAATCTCTGTCTTTTTGACCATCAGGATATTCGGGGTGTTGGACACAACTACTTTTTTGACCACACCACTACTGAGGATCGGGCTTACTTTGCTCGATTAGCTGAATCTATTGAAGGCAGGGCACAGGAAGATGCTGAGCCTGAGTTGAATCCTGTCGTTTAATTTTTATTTTCTTTAGGGAATTTGTATTACCTAGGCACTTCAAATCCTGCACAGAAGCTGTAATGCCTAGATAGATTTCCCACTTCATACCTATCACTTGCACTGAAAACACCCGCCTACGGAGGTGAATCCCATGACTACTGCAACCGTCCTACAGCCAATTCCCTTCAGTACTGATAGGCCGATTATCTTCAATGTTGAGCTTGAAGAAATCGACCTAGATCCATCCTTCCCCTACACTGGCTTTTTGTCCGTCACCCAACATTGGCATCATCCGCTCGAAGTGGAGCTGTGGCCGCAACCGGAGGGGATGAGTGAGCCTGAGCTATTGTCTCAAGGCTTCTACAAGACCAATATTGTCTTGAGCGGCGCAAGGCTGTATGTCCATCACACTCAAGTCGCTGAATTTGTCGAAGCTCAAGACCTGTTTGACCATTCCAACCCTAACCCAGAGGCTAAGACCGTACACTACACCGCTCCCTTTGAGATGCGGACATTGACGCCAGAGATATTCTTGTCATTCTTCGGTAATGAGAAGCCTAAGCCATCCAGCTCCAAGGCAATCCACCCGCTTCTGGTAGAGCCATCCAAGCAAATCCTAGAGAGGGTCGAAAGACTTGATCATTTGCGCGAGTCAGGCTTTTTAGCCGAAGTCTTCAGACCGCACGAAGTTCTGAGGGTCTCTCTTTCCCACCTCGACCATACGCAGTTGCCGTGCTGCCTGGAGGTCGAGGCCCAGTCACCATCTCGCATCCTTATCTTTAGCGGTGAGCCATTCTTCCAACTCAATGGCATCGAGACGACAATGGATATCCCGCATCTGTGGAATGTCGTCAAGGGTTTGCAGATGTGCTTTTGGGATTTTGAATATTTCGAATCGTTTAGCAGCTTGGATATCATCTATCTGCTTTGCCGATATTTCAATTGCATTCCTCTCTCTGGTCTTGCCAGTGGTTTTGATTCCCAGTTGGATCTGTCTGGTAATTGGGAATGGTCTTGCCTGCCGGGTGCTGATTGGGATGTCTGTGCATCCCTGGTATCAGGCGAGGTGCGGTCTGAAGCTGAGCGTATCTCACAAGGTTGGAAGATTCGTGAGAAAGGAATTGAACAGGAAGTCAATCTAGAAGTCGCTCCTGTAAACGAGTCGGGTGAGGTGCAGCGATATTTGTATCTATCCGCCGAGGGGTGGGAAGAGCTGCACTCACAACAGCCCCTCGACTTGGAGGATTTGCAGTTACTGGTGGGTGTTCGGGGTCATAAGACGACTATCGAGTATTTGACTGATCGCATTTCAATGTCAGGCTTAGAAGTTGAAATATTGATGGACGCCGAGGCCCGCACCAAAGGTCTAGAGCCATATTGCCTGGACCCGAAAACCTTTGAAGCCTTGCCGGGGAATATTCTCATTGTCACTAGAGACGAAGGGCGTATAACAGGCTTTCCTGAAGAACGTATTGAGTGGTGCTTGTCGCTAATGTGTACCAGGGGCGATTTACCTTACCACGGCACTCGGAAGACCACTAATTATCGTCGGGGGGAGGTTTTAGCAGCTTTCCAAGGCAGACCTCAATCGCGGCTCTCCCCGTCATCAGTCCAGATTTATCACGTCACGCACAGATATCGATATGACAAGCCCTTGGATACCTGTTTCAAAAGCGACCGTCCCCTGCAAGAGCTGAAAGAAACCCTCTATTACTTGATGGGGATTGCGGCGATCATGCTTGAAGAAAACTTGTGCGGCCCGCTCAAGTATGATGACTTATCCAGTGAATCTATCTGCTTCTTGTTGCGGCAATACTGTGACTTCGAGCTGTGCCCCTACCAGGATGGTGCGGCTGAGATTGACCTGTACTATCTCTGGGAATTTGACGAGGATGTGCAACAAACCGATCCTGCATGGGATCTGGAGCTACATCAAAAGTATGGTCGAGCTGGGGTGATTGACTGCATTGGGATGATGATGCGAGGGGAGATAGAGGGATGCATCGGTGAAGATCATCAGCTAAAGGTCAAGAGCAATCTTCCTAAGACAGCTCTACCTGAATCCTTGACTCCGATCAGCAATGGTGATGACTTCAAGGTTATCCAGGATTACCAATCTCGCTCTAGTGACGAGCAAGTTTTCGTAGATGAATATTTTGATGATTCTCCCGACATCAATGAGTTGGAATTCAGCGAACGGCTTATTGAGTCAAATAACCGACAAGATGAAGATCAGAAGAAAGATTTATTAGACTTTGTTGGTGCTATGGAAGAGCATATTAACGAGCTTCCCGCCAATGAGAGAAATGATTACGCCGATCAACTTGAACAGATTAAGGCTGCTGATGCACTTCCAGAGTTAAAAGATAGAGTCAATCAGCTCTCTACCGATCTTTATGCCAAGTCTTTTGACACCATCCAGCATGACATTGCCATGGTGACTGCTATCTCAGAGGGGGTTGTCTTAAAACAGCCAGAAAATCTCACTCAGCAGATCCAAGAGTTAGACGACACTCAAGGGAGTGCAACGCCTTCTGTTCCTGTCATCAAATCCACTCAGAATGTTTTCTGGATAACCCATGAGGCCAGCTATCTTAAAAGCAAGATGACCTGCGTCAAGACAACCAGGACGCATACCCAAGCAAAGCTCGATGCCTACTACATAATCTATGAAGGCTATGATCATTACGAGATTAATGATGTTGAGCCACTGCCAGAATCTGTCTGTCACCTACTGGTCAAATTCTTTGGCTATGAGATTTGTGAGTACGATAATTCAGCGATAGAGATAGACCTTCTCTACATTTGGCAAGGGCCAAGAGATCCTGATATTAAGGTAGGCAATAAGAGCTGGTATCTGTGGCTGAATCTGTCCCGATTTCGATGGGGCTTTTATCCCGAATTGATGGCAATCATGGAAGGTCGCCTCAATGTCGATAGACTGCCTCAATACCCTTGGAGTTCACAGCACGAGTCCGTCACTGGATGGGACTGTGGTGAGTACGTCATTGAAGTGCCGTTTTGCTCTTTCAATAGCGAGTCGGAGGCTGGGAAGTTTGGGGAGTCCTGCTACGCCCTTGCTCCCTATGAAGAATATTGCAACCTTCTCAAGCTCCTCTACATCGATCCATACGGTGGTGAAGAGCGTACCCCTATTCGCAAGGATGAGGTTCAGGTCTTTCTCAGTTCATCCGTTTTTGATGCCAGGTCTGGAGATCTGCGTGATCGCGATGAATGGGAGCTTGTCTCACTAGATGTATGGGACACCCCTAACCTCGTTATTGGCGCTCAACTTTATTGTCAAGGTCGGGAAATCAAAGGGGTGAGCCATGAAAACTAATCACACCAGCCCCAGCACCCACCAGCCCCAGCAGATAGACAAGGTATTGCTCCCCCACGAGGCTGCAGCGTTTCTGGGCCTGACCGAGGAACAACTGATGAACGCCACTCTGCAAGGTAATTGCCCTGGTGCCTGCATTGATGGTCAGTGGCGGTTTAGTCAGCGAGGGTTAAGTAAGTATCTGTTGCAGCAGAGCAATCATGGGAATGGGATGCCTTGGCTTGATGAGCATTACGGTCCCTACTGGCTCGACGATGCCGTTGAGAGCAAGGCCAAAAAGGTTATTGAAGCCTACAAGGGTGGGGAGCGGTATTTCCCTTTGCTTGAGATTGAAGGCGGCAACTTTGCGGGACTGGATCTAACGGGTATCGACTTTTGGGAGTCGAATCTGAAGGGTTCTAGCTTCAAGGGGGCAACACTCCAGAATGCCGTCTTTGTGGGCTGCAATTTGGAGTCCACCAGCTTTGCCGAGGCAGATCTGACGGATGCGGATTTCAGGTCTGCCTCAGTCAGGGGCAGTGACTTCAGGGGTGCAATCCTCAAGCGCACGATATTCAGGGTCAAGAACTGGCGAGGGGTGAACTTGGATGGGGCGCAGATCAGCCTTGCGAAGTTCTGAGATTGTATTCATATTCTTACCAGCAGTAAAAAAATCATGCTGGTAATCTAAATATGACATCGATTTTGGAGCTTGCTTGTGGTCTTGTTAGGTGTGAGGATGCCATTTGCTCGTCGTACCAAGAAGATAAAGGTTCCTAACGGAGAAATTATAAAACCTGTAGAAAATGTGGAGGCAGCTGTATTAAACAAAAAAATGAAAGAGAAAGAATTGTCGTATGCAACTGTTTATGTCAAATGGAAATATATATGCCCAGAATGTGATGCTGAAGTCCGTCCGTATGCTATTAGACCAGAGTGTATAGTTAACCCTCGTTTTCGACTCAAATCACAAAATGATGACCCTCATAGAGAAAATTGCCCTATTCCAATAATTGTTGTACAGGATGATGAAGATATAGATGAAGACGCGTCGGAAGCAGATAATAGACCCCTTTGCGAATATCCGAATAGACTTCTGCTTGATTCTTTTGATGAAACTAGTCAAGATACTGAGATAACTTCTCAAAAAAGGAGCCAATATGATGATAGAGTTCAAAATAATTTAGATACTCCTAAAGATCGTATTGTTTACTCAATTCATGTGCTTGTTGAGTATTTTTTAGAATCAAAATGTCTAGAAGAAAATCTTTCTATTCATGGTGTGAAGGAAAATACTTATGGGACAGTATTTAAACAAATAATTGACTTCGAAGATCCATCTCTGAGTAGGCCCAGAATTTACTACTCACAAGTTATTTATAAAAATGTAGGAATTTTCGATGATAGAATCGAATTTTATTTAACTGATAATGGATTTGATCAGGAAAACCAACCTATCAAGAAGTCTATTGTTAAATTGAAAATATCTGATTGGGAAGAGCTTGATAGGCAAAAATTTTTAGAAAAAATTGAAAGATTTAAATCTGGCTTGTATCTTAAGAACAAAAATAAAGCATCAGGAGAATCTAGATATCATACTTGGATCTTTTTCTTGGGGGTTTCTAGTAGTGAGAATAATTCTGAGTTTAGGCTTTTACGTGATAGTTGGAAACTGGTTGACCTATGTATTACGAATAAGTTAGACACACTACCCTATTATCAAAGTTTTTATGAGTATTCTGAGTTATCTGGCAGTACTGTCGTTCCTATCTCTCAGCCAGAAGTTGAGCCTGAGCTAATCACAGAAATGCCTGAGCCAGTAGGGCCACCTGAAAATAAAGAATCGACTGATACAAGTCAAGATACTTCACCTGATGATGACGAATCTCAAGAAAGTGGACTAAGTGGTGAGAAGCAAAAAGAAATATCTGAAGCTATCAATCGTCAGATAACACCGTTTAGTCATGAGAAATCGCTTTTTGAAAAGCTTCAGAGTCTATCTGGTTTACTAGCAATACTTTTAGTTTTATTTATAGCAGGATTAGCTATTAATGGTGTAATTGAAGAGAATAACCGAGATAATCAGCCCACTGAAGAAGTCAAATAGACTCCTTCCTCCACCCACACTCAGCACAATCCCAGTGAACCCGTCGCAGCGTGGTCTCCCTGATCGGCCTCTCGCAGTTGGGGCATCGTCCCGTGAAGATCGGATGCCAGTCCAGCAGATCTAGCTTCTGCTCGTTCGTCAGATGATTTGAGGGTGGGGCGATGGGGGTGCCGTTGTAAAAGGCATCGGCGGGAGTCATGACTTTATCTGTTTCTTTTGTGGTCGCAAGAATCCCAAACTTCGGCCATCACTCGCACGGCTGCTTCTAGGGGTAGACGCTCCAATGTCTTTCTATGATGAAAGTTTAGGCTGATTGCTAGCTGCATCTTCAAGGCGGCAATTTCTGGAGATATATCTGATGTCTGGCTAGTGAAATTCGTCATATAAACCAACTAATGCGTCTAGGGGAATTATTCCCTTCTTGAATGATTTTCATGTCTTGCCCCCGAATTTCCCCAAATTTGATTGATATGTTCTTAGTGGGGATTTCCTCAGAGTCCCTTTTCTCTATGATGTGGAACTTCTTAACTTTATACCCCCTGGCTGTGCTGTGCTATTGGGGGTTTTTTGCTGTCCTGGCTCTGACGAGGGCTAGGCCGTTCTGGCCTTTGTAGCTTGGTCACTATTTTTCTGTAATTTCTTCATGGCTTTGTTGATGATTTGTCGAATCCGTTCCCGGCTGACGCCCAACTGTTGACCAATCTCATTCAATGTCTTGGGTTCGCCATCTTCTAATCCATACCGTTGGGTAATCACATAGCGTTGTCGTTCATCTAGTAGTGACAAATAACTGGATATCTCTTCACTCTTGTTCATCAGTTCAAGACAGGTGGGTGTCGAATGTTCCGCTTCAATCAGCTCCCCCAATGTTGTGTCTTGTTGATGCCCGACCCACATATCTAAAGAGAGAACATCTTGAAGATGTTGCATGTTCTTCTTCAGTTTGTCGAGGTCAATTTCCATTGCCTTAGCAATTTCTACAAGTGTCGGTTCACGACCAAATTCCTGAGAGAGTTGTCGTCGAGTCTGTTTGATTTTGTTGCCTGTCTGCCAGTGGCATGCAGGTAGACGAATCACACGGCTATTATTCTGTATGGACCGGGTAATTCCCTGTCGAATCCACCAATAGGCATAGGTACTAAAGCGATACCCTTGTTCAGGCTCAAATTTATCAACGGCTCTACTCAATCCGATGCTGCCCTCCTGGATCAAGTCCATGAATGGCAAGCCTCGATTCTGGTGTTTTTTAGCAATGGAGATGACCAGGCGCAGGTTGCACTCGATCATCCGTTGTTTGGCTCGGAGGTTTCCAGCTTTGGCTTGTCTGGCAAGTTGGATTTCTTCTTCGTGGGATAGAAGGGGGTAGCGACCGATTTCTTTGAGATAAGTACCCGTACTGTCCGTATGAGTGACCATCATCAAACCCTCCAAACATCGTTGATAGAGGAATACCCCGAAATGCCTGGTATGGGAATGGTCTTGTGTTATTTCTTAAGAAATGAGAGAGCTGAATAACAGGAAAAAACTGATAGTGTGTTGTGGTTCCTGCCAGTCATATTTGTGAGTTAGCGTTGCGAATTGATAAGCCATACTACCTAGTCTAACGAATTCCTAGTGTCTTTGATGGGTTAGCTCAAGTCCTTCCCGTGTCTATTTCCTGATGTTTCTGGGTTGCTGTAAATACGGGGAATTCAATCTCATGTTTGCTCCCCAAAATTTCCCGAAAGCATTGCTATTATTCATGAAATGGTCGTTTGGGCTTCAGAGTATTCTTGAGAACTAACGATGGCTAATCAGGAACAGATAGCCTTGCTGAGTCAGGGTGTTGAAGTTTGGAATGAGTGGAGAAAAGATAACCTCAAGGTATCGATTAACCTCAGCAAAGCCAGCCTGACTGGGATGGATTTACATGGGGCTAACCTTCATAAAGCGATCTTGATCGGGGCTAATCTCACGGGTGCTAATCTGACTCGGGCTAACCTTTGTGAAGTCAGCCTCTGGAAAGCCAATCTTCGTGGTGCCATTCTGAGTAAAGCTAATCTTAAAGACGCCAACCTCATTGAGGCTGACTTGTGTACGGCTAGTCTCTGGAAAGCTAATCTCTATAACGTCAACCTCTATAAAGCCGATCTCCGTGGTGCCAACCTTTGTAGAGCTTATCTTTACAAAGCTAATCTCAGTGAGACAGACCTCAGTCAGGCCAGCCTTTGTGAAGTCTACCTATGTGAAGCTAATCTCTATGAAGCGGATCTTTCTGGTGCGGATCTTGAAGGGGCTAATTTTGAGGGAGCAGATCTTCTCAATATCCGTTTTGATCCTGAAACCAATTGGTCATCAATTGGTAGTTGGGACAATGCTAGAGATATACCGCAGGAGTGGAAGGATGAGAGCAGCCAAGGAAATGGAGTTCAGTAAAGGTTTGATTGATCGATTGTTCTGGATGGCGGTTCTGGATTTGCTTTAGATTCAAAACTATTGACTGACTCGTTGTGATTGTAGATGTGTGCTGTCCATCCCTTGGGATCATTTATAGGGTGCGGGATTTGGCTGGAGTTGACTTTAGCGCTTGTGAGGCTTTGGTGCAAATTCCCCCTTTAGGTAGCTGCTATTCTTCCCAGATGAGTTTGTCAATCCGATGATTGGCCTGAGAATCATCGCAAGGTACTTGGATTCCTGGATGTTACCTAAGCAGATTGGGCGTACTTTTTTAATTGTTGGAAAGCCCTTTTCTCAATTTTGCGAACACCCTCCCGACTCATGCCGATTATCTTACCAATCTCTACTAGAGTTTTAGGCTGACCATCTTCCAGACCGAATCGTTGGCCAATGATGAATTGTTGCTGCTCACTCAGGTGCTCCATGAGTTTGGACAATTCATCCTTATTCATCAGATTTTCAAAGTATTTTTGGGAGGAATGATCCTTGGCAACGAGTTCGCCTAATGTGCCTCCCTGGTTTTCACTCACGAATTTATCTAAGGAGATAACCTCTTTAGGAAGTTGGAGCTGTTCCTGTATGTGAGTTGGGTCTATATCCATTGCATGAGCGACTTCAGCAAGAGATGGTTGACGCTCATATTGTTGGTTGAGTTGGTAGTAGGTATGTTTAATTTTGCTGTTGAGCTGATTGAGGTGAATAGGTAGGCGAATCATTTTGGCCTTATTGTGCAATGCCCGTGTGATTCCTTGCCGAATCCACCAGTAGGCGTAGGTGCTGAACCGATAACCTTGCTTTAGGTCAAATTTCTCTACGGCTCGACTAAGCCCGATGTTCCCTTCCTGGATTAAGTCTAATAAAGGTAAGCCCCGATTCTGGTGTTTCTTAGCAATAGAGATGACTAGTCGCAGGTTACACTCAATCATCCGTTGTTTAGCCCGTAGACTGCCCGCTTTCACTTGCCGAGCGAGGTTAACTTCTTCTTCAGAAGATAGAAGAGGATAGCGTCCTATCTCATTTAGATAGGAATGGAGACTGTTTTGTGTGGTGGCCATCATCGATCCTCACTAGCATTGCCGTTACGAGGTCGTCCCCCCAATGCTAGCAATCAAGTGATTATCTCGTTGATACTCAGGAAAAAGATGTCGACATGAAGAAGCTGGCAGATGCTCAGAACTATCTGCCAGCTTAGTTGTTGGAATGAGGTTAAGTCTTAGCGATGTTCTTAGTTTATCAGCCGTTGACCTTCTCCTTGAAGACCTTGCCCGCACTGAAAGCAGGGACTCTTGTTGCAGGGATTTTGAGCTTTTTCCCTGTCTGTGGATTCCTCCCATCTCTAGCCTTGCGGTCCCTGGCCTCAAAGCTGCCGAAGCCCACCAGAATGACCTTTTCGCCAGAGCTGACGGTCTCGATGATGATGTCTGTTAGTGCCGTGAGGATGGTATCGGCCTGCTTCTTGGTCAGCCCAGTATTTTCAGCAATCTCGTCTACTAACTCGCCTTTGTTCATGGTCTTGCCTCAAAGTGCTTATGAGCATTGTATAGCAGGGATTGTAGGATTTATTTGGGAACCTGGTAATATCAATGGGCCATAGACGTATGTTGGAAATAAGCACTTAGCTAAAATTAATTACATAATCATCGCCATAGGTTTTCAAAACTCTTTCCACATATTCGACCAAAGATGACCACCCCCAGTAGGCACTCATTTCAATCCACTGATATTTCATGAATTGCCACAGACGCTCAATCAAATTTAGATGGGGAGAATAGCTTGGTAACTCAAACAAGGTAATTCCCCGTTCGGCCCACTCTGCCTTCATCTCATAGATTGCTTGGCTCGTATGGATAGGGGCTTGATCCATCACAATGACGGTGGTCAACTCCACGTCAGTAAAGAAGGTATCAATGCAATGACTGACAACCTCACTGGTGATGGTCTGTTCTGATGTATAAGCATGTAGCCCTTGTCGTCGACTCAAAAACCCCAGAACATTCAAGCGTTTACTTGAACGAGTCGGTATTTCCAGATAAGTCCCTATGGGTTGCCATCCATAGGGAATACAGGGGACTAACGAAAAACCACTCTCATCCATAAAGAATAGGTGGATGTCTCCCTTCTCTTCTTGTTTCTTGAGATGTTCTAACTGCTGTTTTTTTCGAGGTAGTCGGCATATAAAGGCTGGCCTGATGTCCCTTGGCGAAAGCGATGCCAGCTCATATCCATCTGCTTCAAGACGCGTTTAACGGTGGCCTTTGACACGCGCACTGACCACTGCTGTTCAATCTGAGCTAGCACCCGATTGAGTTGGATGGGAGATGCCTGAGTCCACTCATAAATCTGCTGTTGTTGGTCGGGATTAAACATCGGTTTTCGACCTCGGCCTGGGCGATTATAGAGTCCTGCAAAACCACGGTTATTCCAAGCCTTAAGCCAGTTGTACACGGTTTTAGGACTCACACTAAAAAGGGAGGCTAAGGTGTAGGGACTCCCACCCTGGGCAGACAAAATGAGGCAATGGGCGCGTTGTCTGACCTGATGATGGCGACTACAGCGATAAATCCGATGCAATAAGCGTAAGCTTTCGGTGGAGATAGGACGGACAATTGACATCAAATCAATGGATGTAAAAAAGAGGACTCAGGTAGTTTACAACCTGGAAATTCTATGTAATTAATTTTGTCCATCTGCTTAACTCCCTCTGTTTTTGCCATGTAGTGAAGTTGCAAAGGCTTTTACAACTCCCCCGTACAAGACAATACAGGGGAGTCTTTTTTATCAACGATTAATCCTCTTCAGTCTTGAGTTTCAAATGAATATGCTTACGCCCTAGAGCGATTTCAAACTCATCTCCCGGTTGCAGTTCCATTCTCTTGGTGTAGGCATTGCCGACCAATAGATTGCCATTGGATTGTACGCTGATGCGAAAGGTGGGGGGTCGTCCTCCATGCTTCTTTTTGCTGTTGCCTTGTGCATCCAGGTCCATTCCTTCTGCGTCCAAGACTGCATTGAGGAAGGCCATCACATTGATGCGTTCAGTGCCACTTTTAGCAATTTTGTAGTAACCACAGACTTTGGCTTTCTCTTCACGAGTCAAGTCGTTTAGGGTTTTAACTTTAGTCAATAGAGCTTGACCTGTTAAAGGCTTGCTTTGTTTTTTAGTTTTCTTCGGCATCATTAAACCTCATATCTACTGTCCCTCAATTGGATAAGCAAAATAATTGCTATTGAGTGTAGGACGAAATCTGGTTATTGAGTCAATTTCATAGATACTTTGTTCACACTAAGCTTGAGGTATTGTGAAGGAGAGAACTGGCATGGGAAAGCAAAGAGATTCAGGTGAAGTGGTTGGATTAGATGAGATGTTTTGCTTAAGAACGCAACTTGCGATCAGCCTCAAATTCCACCATTGTGAAACCCTTCAGAACATTCCATTAGAAGCCGCAGTTAGAGCGATGACTGCGGCTTGGGATACTTGTCATCCAGAGGAAGTACCACCGTATTGCAGTGGTACATCAACGGCCATTATTACTCATGAGCAAGCTGCTAAGTCCATCCGGGAAAGCAAATACTTCTCAGGTGCCTAGAGATAAACGATAGCCACTCTGGGAAGGTAGAGTGCCCTGTGGCAGGACCTCACGAAACCTTAGATAATTCCTTGGTTTTGACCGTAGACCCAGAATTTTGCCCTTGGGTAGCATCATGCCGATAAAAGTCCAAGTCTAAAGCTGAACCAACGATCTGTCCCTGATCTGATAGCTCATACCATTTACCTGTCGTGCAATGCTGGGCAAATTTTGCATTGGACATTCCACATCTGGAAATTCCTTCAGGCTTATCTGCTAGAGGTAGGGCTTTGATCGGTTCACGAGTGCTGGGCATCTTGGATGTCTTTTCAGTTTTATCTTCAGAATTTATACTGTTAGTCTAATTGAACGAAGATAATGATCTACTTCTAGACCTTGGTTGATTAAACGTCTTTTTGCGCAAGGAGTTTAGTGAATTGCTCTTTTGCCTCTGCTAATCTGTTAGTCTGCCCCTCTTTGACGAGTAGTGGGAGTCCTGCAAGTTTTTTGGCTTCTTCCAGCTCTATAAACATTCTGACTAAGTTTTCTTGGGTCTTTTCTACTGTTTCTGCCCACACTTCTTGATCATCCGTCATTGTTTTGATGAGATTTGATAAAGACGAGATTTTGCTTTTATCCTCCTCTAACTTCTCCGCAATAGGTTTCTGTTTCAGGATGGAACGGCTTTGTAAAAGAACGAAGAGAAATATAGCTCCTATGAGCGCAAGGAAGAGGAAATCTGGTGGCATAGGATTGCTCGCAGACATGTTAACCATCTTTTTTTAATAGGTAATGCCCCTGCCTATATTATGGGTTACCATTTGGCGTAATCCTGTTTAAAGTGCTCACTTGCTGCATGGATGAAGGGATAAAGATTTTGACAAGGCATGATCTTTCCTCAGTCATCCTCTATGCAAAAGAGTACCGCTATCCGAGTCCTTCGTGTCTAAGATGCCTTCTATTGTGTTGCCTTTGAGGTTACGAGCGATCTCAAGGATTGAGAGAAGCAGAGGTTCGATGTGTTTGACTTGTTGCTCAAGTCGAGCGATTTCCAGGGATTGTTTAGGACTGGGTTGTTCCAAGCCCCAATGAGCGAAGTGCTGTCGGTAAATTTGGAGAAAATCTAATTCTTCCGAATAAAGGACTATGACTCGTTGCAGAGTTTCATAATCTAAGGACCGAGAATTTTGCTGAGTCTCTAGTAGGTTTTGGTGCTGATCTTGTACTTCTATGAGCATCCCATCAATCAAACTGCTGATTGAATCAATGGCACTGAGCGGTTTCCCGATGATGAATTTGGAATGATGAATGCTAGGTTGCTTGATATCAGTCATCAGAGATTTAAGTGCCTAGACAAAATAATCGGCTCTCTGGGAATTAGCGTGGTAGCCGCTAGATATAGTGTTTAGGTCAAGGCAAAAGTCTGATACCCATTGAGATCAAGCGAAATCCTTTGGAAGAGCCTTTCAATATCGAAAATACCGTAGCATCGTCTTTTTAGGACCTTAACTCGGTTGTTAAATCCTTCGACAAAGCCACTGGTCCATCCCTCCAGAAAATAGTTGGTCATCTCATCCATCCAATTGTTGACAGTGATCAGGAAACTCTCAAAATCCTTGATGTCACTTTTGAGGACTCGTTTACACCAAGCCCGGATGGCACATTTAGCTCCGTTTTTGGTGTACCTACCCTCAAATATCTGTGTCAATTCCTCTCGGAGTTTGTAGGCCTGCTTCATCTCAGGAGAATAAGCAAACACTCGCTCAAGCAACTGTTGTTCTGACTCCTGGAGATTCTCAGGCCGTTTTCGAAAGGCCCACATCGCACCTTTGATACTGTCATAGTCTTGCTTAGGGAGTTCTTGGCGTAGACGTTTGACCTCCCGTTTACGAACTGTATCGGCACAATTACGATAGGCTTTGGCCACATGAAAGCGGTCAATGACAATTTTGGATTGAGGGAGTTGTTCACGGACTGCACTGACAAATCCTTGATACATATCAGTACAAACCCGCTCAATGGTTTGGCGTAAATGAAGGGGAATCGATTTAAGGAAATTTGCAACGGTCTGTTGTTTACGGTCAGCCAGAACTGCCAATATGTCTACTCCGCCTGTGGTAGGAATCGTGATCAAAACTACAAAATCACGGTGGCCTCTTTTCAGAGAAATCTCGTCAATCCCGATAACCTTGAGGTCTAAATATTCGCTCCAGTCAACTTGACAGGCAATCCAGCGATCAATAATGCCACTGACGACACCTTCACTAACGCCTAGTTTTCTAGCAACATCTGAGACCGTTGAGTTGATCAGGATACGCAGAAGCCAATGCTCATAAGCTTTTGTATTGGGACTGCGAGGTTCATGCCATTCTAAGCGTTGAGTTGTTGTGGGATGGTCATCGCAATACCCGCATCGATAGCGCTTGGGCCGAATTTCTAAATACACTGGTACTTCGAACAATGGCATGTGACGAATTCGAAGAGCCTGATCATGGCAGTGAAGGTCAGTAATCTCATGTCCACATTTGTGGCAGGTTGTTCCTTGCAGAGTACTCTCAATTTTGATCAGCCAATCCCCTCGTTCCGTCTTCGATAGCTCTAGAACTTGAACATCGGGAAGGTTGAGGGGAATGCGAATTGAGTTATCCATGACACTCTCGTTCTGAAGTACCTCCTCAGATCATTCCATAGGAGATGACTAAGGAATAAACACTATATGTAGGGTGTCACCACGCTAATTACCGGAGAGCCAAATAATCTAGAACAACGTATCACTCAAATCTGAGGAAAGATTGAGGGTCTAATCTAGAGTCTTTATTAACAAGCTAGTCGGGGCAGCAAATCCTCCACGCCCTCCTGCCATTTATCAAACTCATCTGAATTTTTCCATAAATTCTTGAGTTCGGAGTTCTCTAAAACGATCTCAGTGACATATCTCGCCTGAGCAATCATCGTTGCTGAAGGGGCTGGTCTTCCTTCTACCCATGTCTCCACCTCCTCTGGACAATCTTCAGAAGGCTCACCCATCCAAGCCGCGACTACCTCCGCCGCAGTAATGGCAACCGCGCAGTCCTGGGTTTCGGGGGATTTGTCTATCTGATCAATGACTGTGTTGAGGGCATCGATAAGTGGGTTATTGTCAGCAGAATTCGCTAGTTCAGCTATCCAGTCTAGTGCATAGTCATTCTCAAAGATTCCTGGCCCCCAAGTACCCATAGCTCATATCCCGGTTTGGTTTAAGGACAATTTACCGTGAGAGCAAAGGATAAGCAAAGCACTACAGAAATACAATCTTATCCACAATCACCATCGGATCGGATACTCAAGCTTGCCTGTTGGGTTATTGAACTTCCTTATGGGTGCTTTCCAAACAGAGTGAAACCGCTTCAGACTCGCTTTGGTGAAATCGATTTTGTGATCTTTCAGTGTCAATTCACCGTTGGCAAAAGTTGAACCAGCGGCCCAGAGGAGACCAATAAACTCATCGCGATCTGCAATAACGGGAGAAAATTCATTCAAGTCACCATTGGTGTATATCTGAGTAATTTGTTTCACGGTGTCAGGATGTTTACGAAGTAAAGCCTGGAAATAAAGAGAGAGTAAGGGCCTTGGATTATCTAATCCAAAGATGGCGTTACAGATGCAGGTAGAGGTCGTCAACATCCAGGTAGTGATCTTATGGGGATCGGCTGTCTGATCTCGTGCCATCTCTAAGAGAAGATCAACCATATTTCTTCTGAAAGGGATATCCAGGCGAGCTTCTACATTATTCCAGGTAGCTAAGATATTAGTGGCCATTGGAAATTGAGATTGTCAGTTTCTATATATTTGGATACCCAAACTAGCCCAAAAACCTTCTAGGATTTTACTCAACAAGGCAACCGAATCAGCAGTTCCTCCACAGCCCCTTGCCATGATTCCAGGCATCTAAATCTTGCCAAATCCCTTTGAGTCCAGACTCAGCCTGAATTACCTCAATCGCCTGTTAAGCTTGAGCGATTCTCGTTGCTGTGGGAGCTGGCCGCTCTTCTGCCCAAAGCCATGTCTCAGATTGGATAAGGATAATTTACCGTGATTGCAGGGAATAGGCTAAGGGACGCAATGTTTCCAGTCCGAATTGCACGGTCCTTCAAAACATTCACATTTTTGCTGACCATCTAGACCACTAATGCATCTAGACATCTATACCCAGTTCTAGCAAGTTAGGATAAAGCTGAGTGCTACATCTCCAAAAGCCAAATACAGCTTCCTGGGTTGTGTGACGTGGATAAGTTAAGGATGAGAATATGGAACTGCTCTCTATTGAAACCACTCCTAGCCCAAATTGCATCAAACTTAACTTGAATGAATTGATTAGCACCAAAGCACTGACATTACAGAACGGTGTAGATTCGACAGCGGCCCCGGTGGTGGCTCAACAGTTGTTAGCCATTGAGTTTGTCCAATCTGTCTTTCTTGTCCAGGATTTCATTACCCTAACTCGCAAGGGGAATTCAGATTGGCAGACTATTTTGGCGAAGGCTGCTCAGATCATAGGGATCTCGGAGGAAGCTGATTCAACGCTGCTAGCTCAGGTTTCACAGCCCCAAGAATCTGCGGCAATCAACAGTCCCTCACATCCCCCTTCAGATTTAGGTCATGTTGAGGCCGCGATTCAGATGTTCCGGGGTATTCCAGTGCAAGTGCGGGTAACTTCTGCCGATGGTCAGCAAGCACGGGTCGCTCTACCAGAACGATTTAACCAAGCCCTGCAACGGGCGATTGGGACGACTCAAGCAGATTATATTGCAGAGCGTCGTTGGGAACCGTATCAATCCCCAGCAGGTCCCGCTGATGAAGTTGCACAACAAGTTGCAGAAGAGATTGCTAGCCTGATTGATATAGAGGAATTAGCTCGTCTGGAGGCTGTTGCTATTTCCAATGTCTCTACAACAGAATCGTTGAACACAGCCTCAGTACAACAAACCCTCTTGTCTGAGCTGAGTCACTCGAACTGGAAACATCGGCTCAAGGCTCTCCAACAAATTGAGGTGACCCCAGCGACTTTTCCTGCTGTAGTGTCTGTCCTTAATGATGACCAGAGCACCGTACGTCGTTGGGCAGCAGCGCTTTTAGGTGCCAGTGGCATGAGTGTTGCGGTGGAGCCTTTAGGTCAGGTCATCCTTGGCGATTCTTCTGCTATGGTGCGTCGGATTGCAGGGGATGCCTTAAGTGATTTAGGGAATAATACTGCCATGCCAACGATGTGTCAGGCTCTAGCAGATTCCTCAAAGTTGGTTCGTTGGCGAGCGGCCCGGTTTCTGAATGAAATGGGAGATCAAACTGCTGTTGATGCTTTACACCATGCGGTTGAAATCGAAGCAGAATTTGATGTGCGTGTGGAGATGATGGCTGCACTGGAGCGGATTCAGGGGGGTGGTGAAACGCAATTACCAATGTGGATGCGGATTACGCAAGGATAGGCTTTGAAGATTACGTGACCAACGCCAATCGTCATCTTTGGTACCTGTTGGTCTTTCGAGTCGGTTCTTTCCAAATCGATCTAAATCGCTTTAAACCTTTCCTGTTGATATTGATCTCGTCGTCTATCAGCTTAAGTTCATCGTTGGCAAAGGTTGAACCAGCAGCCCAGAGGACATTTGTGAATTCGTCGTGTTTAAAATTAGAGGGAACGAATTTCACCAGTTCATCATTGGAAAATATTTCATAAATTTCCTTCATAGTGTCAGGATACTGAGCCTCTAGTGCCTGGCTGTAAAGCGAGAGCAAGGGCGTGGGATTATCAGTTCCAAAAATGGCATAGCAAATACATGTGGAGGTCGTCACCATCCAGGTTGCAATCTTGCGTGGATCAGTGGTGCGATCTCGGGCCATCTCCAAAACGAGATCAACCATGTTTTGTCTGAAAGGAATATCCAGACGAGTCTCTAGGTTTTTCCAGACGGCTAGGGTATTTGGATCCATCGTCAATCCTCTAGAATTGCCATCTGACTCCATTCCAGAATAGTTCACTGTGGTTGTTGCAGAGGATAAGCTAAGTGATACAGGTTTGCGATATTCAAAATCCTCGGCATCCGATTCTCACACTTTCGTATCAATTTCAGGTACGAGTTCCCTCTCAAGCCTTCACCTGGAAACTACCTGGTTTTGGGCTGTTCTGGGGCTGGCTTTGGGGTGTCTAGAGTCTTTGCTGTGGCTAGTTGGGATGTCCTGGCTCTGGTGGGGTGGAGGTCACCAAGAGTTGAAGTATGCAAACTAATCAAACCAGCATCAGCACCTAATAGAGATAGTAAGTAGACTCACTCCCCCCAGTAGGTTAGTTTTTCAATAGGATGGTTCTCTGTGTTACCCACGAAAATATCAGCATCGTTCATAAAAGCTGGATGAGGTGTACCAAGCTCATATATCGAATTTTTAGTTGTCACAAATACTCTGCCTGATTTCGTGAGATATCCCTGAATGGGAGAAGATTTCAACTGTTTCCCTGCAGGGTATTTGGGATGATTATGAATCTGTCCACGAATGACTACCTGATTTCGGACATCCAGGGGAACCCAAGACTCGATGATCGGTAAGTTTAGGGATGTTGGAACGGATGTATTGAGAGCGAGTTGAGAGTGCTCGAAATAATAGTCTGTGATGTCATTGGTAATACCAATTTGTGTTTTGGGATGTAATTTAGATAGGATCTAATCCTATGTTCATTCCATAAGTATATGAGTCGAGTTAGTACAGTTAAACCGCATCTAACAGTGGATGAGGTGAAAGACAAAATTGCTACGGCTCCGACTGCCCGCTGTCAGCAAAAATGGATGATTATTTATAACGCTCTGGTAGATCCTCGCCCAGCTATCGAAATAGCCACGCATACTGCTACTAGTCTTCGAACGGTCCATCAGGTGATTTCCGCTTACAATCGCCTAGGAGCAGCAGCAATTGCTCCTAGGGCTAAACGGAAGAAGAATCCCGGTGCTTATCTGAGTATTGAGGAAGAGATTGAATTTTTAGAATCGTTTATTGAACGTGCTCAACAAGGTCATTTAACAACGGTTCAAGAGATCCAAACGGCCTTTGAGACTAAAGTGGAGACGTCAGTGGCACCCAGTACTATCTATCGTTTGCTAGACCGACACGGATGGCGCAAACTCATGCCTCGTCCGTCCCATCCCAATGGAAACAAAGCGGCACGAGAGGCTTTTAAAAAACTTTCGGGGGCTGGTCCAAACCGCTGTAGCAGATCGCTCAGCCGAAGACCAACGTCCCATTGTGATCATGGCAGCAGACGAAGGGCGCTTTGGTCGTCTAGGGCAAGTAAGAAGAGCTTGGTGTGCTCCTGGAATTCGACCCGAAAGTGGGCAGCAGCTTGTCCGTGAATATCTCTATGGCTATGTTGCTGTTGCTCCTGCGTTAGGAAAGATGAGTGCTTTAGTCTTACCCTTTTCCAATACTCAGATGATGAACTTATTCCTAGCACAAGTGGCGGATGAATTTTCAGACTATTTTGTGGTGATGCAGGTCGATGGAGCGTCTTACCACACCGGAAAGAAGCTCGTCATTCCAGACAATATACGCTTGATTGTTCAGCCTCCTCGAAGTCCACAACTCAATGCTGTAGAGCATATCTGGGAGGAGGTGAAAGAAAAGCACTTCTACAATCAGGTTTTTGATTCTTTAGATGCGGTATCCGATACCTTGTGCAAGGGACTCAAAGAACTCATGGATTTACCCGATAGGCTGACTTCTATGACCAATTTTCCTCATATGAGAATTACGATTTAAAACGCAAATTGGTATAAGCATGGTCAAGTAGGTAGGATGCGAGGTGGAACTTGATAACCAAAACAGCCAATGGCAGGCTCAGTTATATTGAGCCTAATCAGAATTTGAGTTAGAAAACACAGGAGAAATACCGAAATTAGTCAAAGCACAAAATACTTGTCCTGAGTGTAATTGCTGATTTATCAACCAGTATCAATGCAATAGTCCTAACTCATACTGACTCCTCCCTCCCTCCACCCACATTCCCCACAATCCCAGTGACTCCTCGGTGGCGTGGTCTCCCTGATCGGCCTCTCGCAGTTGGGGCATCGGCCCGTGAAAACTGGATGCCAGTCCAGCAGATCCATCTTCTGTTCTGTCGTCAGATGATTTGAGGGTGAGGCGATGGGGGTGCTGTTGTAGGGAGAGTTGTTAGGCGTTAAAGATCCTGTTGTTTACGCTCAAGCTATCCTCACATTCTATTGCTAGCTTTTGGGTTAGGACTGAACGGCATATCCTGGCCCTCCTAAGATGCCCTACTTTAGGGGGGCTTATTGCTCTAAGTAATGGCAGATTTTTTCAAAAGTGTTGATCACAAAATTTGGGGAGGATGATAATCAGACAAGAACTCTGGAAGACAACTTTTGAGGGCTGACTGTGCTACTTGGGGGGATGATGCTACGCTTCATTCGCAATGTTTTTGTAAGCAATAAATTCAGGCTAGCTTTTGTCGGCCTAGCGTTCACTGCTGCGACGTTAACCATTACTATAACGAGGCAGATTGGATTGGCAGCAGAGATCCATAAAGACGCTCTTTTGGAAGCTGGTGAATTGTTCGGAATTCTGGGGCTAATAACGCTATCCAGTTGCCTTGTTGGCTTACTTCTTAGTGGGAATCTAAAGGATTAAGTTGCGATATCGAGCGAGCCAAAAATGGCGAAGGGGCATCGCTAGAAAGACTGGCAGCTCTGCGAAGATACTAGCCAGTTGATTTTTACGTGAATTCAATCACTCTATCAGCCTTTAATTTTTTCTCCTCTCCGCTTTCGTTCACCATCATGTTATTAGATGAATATTGGGCATCATGTGTTCTGGTATGTAGATTCTGGGTGGCTTGGTTGGCGCTTGCCAGGTCAAATCAAAAATAATGCTAATTAATACGCCATTAACCAGTGTGGAAAATAGCAACAGCCCCATTGTCATCTTGAATTTATACTCTGCTTGGATGCAACGATGATAAAGCTGCTCCGCCGTTTTGACCGCCTCTCTGTATAAGAGGTGCTTTTCCAGTAGTGTGCGGCTAGCTTGAGTGAGTTTTTGTTGCAGATGGGCGATGGTTGCTTGATCCTGGTCTGTCGCCTGTTTCCACTGGCTATTCCTGCTGATGCTAGAAAGATGCTCTGTCATGGGTGCGCCTTCCAAGATGTGTTTTAGCGTTTGGGATAAGATAGCACTTCAGACAATATTGTGATGTTGCCCCAAGTACTGCTCTATTCAAGCTGTTCTAGCCTTTCTCTCTAGTTTTTTCATGGCTTTGTTGATGATTTGTCGAACCCGTTCCCGGCTGACGCCAAGCTGTTGACCAATCTCATTCATTGTCTTGGGTTCGCCATCTTCTAATCCATACCGTTGGCTGACAATAAACTGCTCGCGTTCATCTAGATGCACCATTAATCGAGAGAGTTCATCATTCATCTGTAGTGACTCTATGTAGGGTGCTGGACCATTTTTTTCTTGGATTAAGTCAATGAGTGAATCTTTTTGTTGTTCCCCCACGAGCTTATCGAGAGACGCTACTTTTTGGAACAGTTGTAGCGTTTGCCTTATCACCTCTGGCTTGAGGTCCATCGTCTTTGATAATTCAGCAAGTGTAGGTTCACGTCCGAGCTGTTGGGTTAGTTTCTGGTGGTGTTTTCTAATCTTGTTGGCAACATTCCAGTGATGGTCAGGTAAGTAGATGGGGCGAGATTTAAGTTTGATCGCGCGGGTAACCCCTTGCAAAATCCACCAATAAGCATAGGTACTGAAGCGACAGCCCTGAGCCAGGTCAAATTTTTCTACTGCTCTACTCAATCCAATGCTGCCTTCCTGGATCAAGTCCATCAGGGGTAAACCTCGATTCTGATGTTTTTTGGCAATAGAGACAACTAAGCGTAGGTTGCACTCGATCATCCTTTGCTTAGCTCGGAGGCTTCCCACTTTAGCTTGTCTGGCAAGCTCAATTTCTTCTTCATGGGATAAGAGGGGATAACGGCCCATTTCCTGGAGGTATAAATGAAGACTGTCATTGTTTGTAGCCATCATTGAACCTTGCAAACATCATGGGTAGAGGAATACACCGAAATGCTGACAAGGGGGCCAGAATTTTTTATTTCTTAAGAAAATTGAAGAATGATTGACAAGTTTCTCAGAGTTCGGGAGTATTGCTGGAAATAGTTCAGTAGTCTCACTCAGGCTATTCTGCTACTCATTTCAGACTATAGAAACATCCAATAGCCCAATTCTCAATTGTTTCCTTTGATCGATGAGTTCTCCATCCCAACAACAGTTTATTCAGTACCTGCAAACTGAGCTAGAGATTTCAGAAGAAGCGATTGACTTGGCCTTGCGTCGCCAGGAGCCATCACGAGGTCCGTTGCATATACTCTTATGGCAACATGGCCTGATCGACCTTGACCAACTCGGCAAAGCTTTCGAGTGGCGAGTGAATGAATCTGTCGCGACTGCACTATAGTCCCAATAAAAAAGCTGATGGGTTCAAAAGATTACCCGCCAGCTTGGTTGATAGGATCAGAGTGATTGATTAGACATAGTTTTTAGTTTATCAGGGTTTCACTTTCTCCTTAAAAAGCTTGCCAGCACTGAAAGCAGGTGCTTTGGAAGCGGGGATAGTCATTTTCTCACCCGTCTTAGGATTACGCCCTTCCCTGGCCTTACGGTCCCTGGCTTCAAAGCTGCCGAAGCCAACGAGAGTAACTTTGTCACCGGAGCTAACAGCATCCATGATTGTCTCTATTGCAGCCGAAAGAGTTGTATCAGCCTGCTTCTTGGTGACACCAGTACTCTCAGCAATTGCGTCAACTAATTCGCCCTTATTCATATAAATCTATTGAAACGCTGTTGAGCATTGTAACTCAGGGTTTTAGGAGGAAATGATGAATCGTTTGAATCTTATTCCGAATTGGGAATGCTAGAAAAGTCATGCGAACTCTGTGAGCGTAGTTTACGGAGTGTATGGCTCCCTAGTCGTTTTCTAATTCTTTTTGAATTGGAGAACGACGCACCAAGATTCATCTGTGATTAATATAGAAGAAGATAACCATTTTTCTGGTTGTCTCGCTTACTCTTGCAACTCCCAGCCCAATGTTCGGCTGGGCTTTTCATGGCTATCTGAAAACTCCCTAGTACAAGGCAAGGGCGTTTGTTGCATCAGCACTTCAATGGACTAAGCAACCTTGGTCAAATGAATGTGCTTGCGACCTACAGAGATTTCAAATTCGTCTCCTGGGTTGAGATCCATCTCTTTGGTGTAGGCTTTACCCACTAGTAAGTTGCCATTGGATTGCACACTAATCTTATAAGCTGCTTGTCGTCCTGCCATTCCCTTGCCGTTAGGGGATTGACTATCTAAATCAATACCTTCTGCGTCTAAAAGGGCATTGAGGAATGCGATAGTTTTAATTCGTTCAGAGCCATCTTTATCGGTAGCAACATATCCGCAAGCCTTAGCTTTTTCCTCACGAGTGAAATCACTCAGTTGTTTGACTTTAGCTACTAAATCTTTTCCTGTTAAGGGTTTAGTCTGTTTCTTTTTTCTAGGCATGAGCTAAAAAATCTCTCTAGCAGTATCAAGTATCACTATTAACTACTAGATAATTACATATTTTTTGTGGTTAGCGGAAAACCGACCATATTCGTGAATGCAAAGTAGGTTGTCGAGTTTTTATATCAGAAGGAGCTATCGAAATAAGATAAGCGAAACTGTTAGTAATTTAGCTCTAAACCTTCGATAATTCCTTGATTTTGACTGTAGACCGTGAGGTTGGCTTTTGGGAAGGGTCATGCCGATAAAAGTCTAAATCAAGGGCCGAGCCAATGGCCTGCCCGTTTGCAGATATCTCATACCACTTGTTAGTAAAAATATGCTGAACAAAGGTTGCATGAGACATCCCACACCGAGATATCCCTTCTGGCTTGTCTTTCAGAGGAATAGCTTTGATCGGACCTTGAGTGCTGGGCATCTTGGATAGCTCCCCAGTTCTACATCTGGGTATATGCTAACAATCCTGTTTAAGAATATCTCAGAGAAGTTCTACCTGGGTTTGGCTATGGCTGACTTGTCATCTGCCCCCAAATACTGATGCCATAATTGAGCCAAACGTTTGGCTTCATCTAGTTTTTCTGGTCGAATTGAAAGCATTCGCCTTGGTCTACCTCTGCCAGGTGTCTTGTTCCAATAGGACTGAATCATTCCTTCATCCACCAGAAATTTGAGAGCAGCGTATAGGACGGTATCTGACATGTGATAAGGCGGATGTTCAGTATTGAGGTGATGCATTAAGGCTGAACCGTAGGAGTCGCCATTGTCAGCCAGAATGGACAGAATGTAGCAGACCGCTACTTCCTTCCTCAGATAAATAGAGGGAGGACTTTGAAAATAATGATAGATATCCTGAAAATTCATTTTAATCCCCCTTGAGTGTAAAGACTTAAAAGATTCAGTAATGTAAGCCCTAAATGATCTGGAATATCAGTAGACCAAAATTTCAAGCTCAGGGTATCCATCTGTGAAACGGGTGACACCCGGCTCTCCCTTAGATAGCATTCGAGAGTATAGATACAGTTACTCTCCCCAATAAGTGAGTTTCTCCCATTGCTGAGTCCCCATGTTGTCAACTAACTGTTGTGCATCCCCCGTGAAGTCTGGATGGGGCATACCAAGTTCATACATCGAATTTTTGGTAGTCACATAAACCCGACCATCCTTGGCGAGATAATCTTGAATGGGTGAAGTCTTTAACTTTTTTCCTGTTGGGTGTTTGGGGTGATTGTGGATTTGCCCGTGAATTACAATCTTTTTCCCGGTATCAACACAAATCCAAGACTCAATAGTGGCTGTGCAAAGTGAATGTGACTGAGGTGTCGCCAATATAGACTGGGAGTTTTGCAAATAGTAATCAACAATGTCATCAGCTTTCATGAAAAAGCCTCCCTCGTATAATTCCTAGATGAAAAGCATTAGCAATAAAGCTAGGATTAAAATAATATCAAGGTCACACAGTTGCGTCCAATTTAATCTATGCCTATAAAACAAGAATCAGTATAAACACTGAAGCCTTTGTGAAGACTGCATTCTGAGTTTAGCTGAAGGCAGATTTAGATGTTAGCTTCTAGTAAAACAGCAATTTCTTATTGATATAATATCTTATAAGCAGAATTTCAACGACTCTGTTCGATTTTGTTCTCCATGAGAACTTTTAAATTCTTTCATCCCATTATCACCATATGACCGAAATCCCAGGATTACCTTGGGAATTATTCAGTTTCTTAAAGGATGCTTTCCAACTCAACTTGAATCGCTCCAATCCTTTTGGGCTGATATCGATCTCGCCATCTGTCAATATCAACTCACCGTTAGCAAAGGTAGAGCCTGCTGCACTGAGGATGCCAATGAACTCATCACGATCTGCAATAACAGGAACATATCGCCTTAAATTGCCATAAGAATAAATCTGAGAAATTTGATGCATCATGCCAGGATAGTGATCAAATAACACTCGAATGTAGAGAGAGAGTAAGGGCATAGGATCATCGCTCTCAAAGATGGCATTGCAGATACAAGCAGACGTGGTCAACATCCAGGTGGCAATCTTTTTGGGATCGGCTTCCCGTTCTCGTGCCATCTCCAACAGAAGATCCATCATATTGTTCCTAAAGGGAACATTCAGACGAGTTTCTAAGTTTTTCCAGACGGCTAAAGTATTAGGATCCATTTTAGGTCGAGCTTTTCACTTGCTATATCCTTGGATACCCAAATTAGTGCAAAAACCGTCTAGCGATTCAATCAATAAGGCAACCTGGACAGCAGTTCCTCCACAGTCCCCTGCATTGTTTTTTAACACCCACTGTTCAATGTGCGACATTGAAAGATATGAATCGAAACCCTGGCGTCATCAATACTGGTTAGGCAACATGAAAGATCCTCCTGAAATCAAAGCTCTCTTATTAGATGCGGACTGGGTCATTCAAAGCATTCCTCCAGACTGGTTATCATGTATCGAACGACTGATAGATCCAGATGCTGATAAACAATCTTTTCTCGTGGAAGTATTTGAGGCTGAAAGCCAATGTATAACTGGTCAAGCTGACTTTGAGATAGAGCTTTCAAAAGTGCTAAACCATTGGGGGTCTAAGGTCCATGTCGATGATGCTGCGAGGATCTGGCACAAGATTCTTCCAGATCCCGATATTCTGAGATATGTCAGGCAGCTTCGATCTGCGGGAGAACTAGTATGCTTAGCGACGAACCAGCATCACTACCGATATCGATTTATGACAAACGAACTCGGGTACGGGCAAATGTTTGACACCTTATTTGCTTCATGCGAGATGGGCATAGCCAAGCCGTCAGAATCCTACTTCATTCAGATCTGTCAGCAGCTTGATTTGTCTGCCAGCAACCTATTATTCATTGACGATATTACTAGAAATGTAGAGAGTGCAAAGTCTTGTGGGTTGTTTGCAGAGCGCTTCCACCTTGTAGAAAATCGAGGTGCATTCGAGGAGATCTTGGCAAAGTATAATTTCAATGTTGAATAATCAATCATTCTGTTAACTATCACGTAGCTAGCATCTGGGTCGGTTGCATTCTTGTCCTAGGTATTGCGGCTGCGATGGCCGAAGGCCGGTCGTAGACCATCGCAAGTTTGATACGAACAATACCGCCACTCTTCACACTTCCCCCATCCGAATCACCGCCGGGGGAGCTGCGGGCCTTGTGAAGTGCCAGAGGCAAACTCCAGAGGAATCTAGGAGAATACCTATTGTTGGACCGAGAATTGTTGTTGTTAGGGATAATTATCTTGGAATAGCTCCTTTTTCGGTTTAGGTAGCACTTTTAAGATTGCTTCTCATTCCAGGTAACAAAGCAATCTCGTCCTTGATCTTTGGCTTGGTATAGTGCTTTATCAGAATCTTTAATCAGCATTTGAGGGGAGTTGTTTGCATTGGGAATCATGCTTGCAATTCCCATGCTAAGAGTAATGTGTGCTTTAGCTATAGAGGTGCTGTGGGGGATCTGAAGTTGGTGGATAGTGTTTCTAATGGAAGTGGCTACTTGGGTAGCCTCAACACTATTTACGTTGGGTAACATGATTACAAATTCCTCCCCACCATAGCGAGCTGCTATCTCTCCAGAACGCCTGACGCTGCCTTGTAAAACTTGGGCCACATGGCGCAAGCATTCATCTCCAACCTGATGACCGTAAGTATCGTTGTAGTTTTTGAAACAATCAACATCACAAAGAATGAGTGATAAGGGGTGTTGTTGGCGTTTAGCTCTCTGCCACTCTTGCGCTAAGCATTGATCAAACTGGCGTCGGTTGATCAACTGGGTTAAGCCATCAATAGTGGCTAAGCGTTTGAGGTCAGCAGTTCTTTCTCTAACCTTCTGTTCTAACTCTTGCGTTGTATTGCGAAATCGTCCAATGACTAAAACTAACCCTGAAATAGTTAGGCAACAGATAGTCGTTAGTACGATATAAATTGCCTTTAACCCATCTTGGGCAATCAGCATATTTTGCTCGAGAGGCTGAGTAATTTCTACAATCCCCCTCACCTGTCCGACTTTCCAGTCTTTTTTAGGGCTGTTAGCTAATGTGTTGTGACAGGCTACACAGCTTGCCTCCATTACAACAGCCTCGGTGTAACGAAAGGAGAGATGATTCCCCGTTTTCTCTTTGCGATAGAAGGATGCTGTTGGATGCTTTGTCAGGTATGCAAGGGCGGCACGTTCAAATTGATCTTTAGGTCCACCCGTAGTTTGCCGATTGGGGAATGGAAAATCGCTATAGATTCGGAATAACAAGCCTTTGGATGGATCACTCAGATGATCTCCTATCTCGATTGTGTAAGTGACCGGATTAGGAATACCGCCACTGATGGCATGATATTCAGGCGTGACGGTCACACCGCTGATTGACTTTACCCGATCGACAACATTATTGCTATAGAGTTGTCTAGCCTTGTTTAGAGTTTTAATAACTACACTTGAATAGTGTACGGCTTGGGAATCCACCAAATTTATAGAGAGGTAGTATGTTCCAAGCAACGCTATACTTAGCCCCAGACAAAACAAGGTAACAAGGATAATAATCACATGTCGATAGAGTAGCTGATATAGCCATTTAAGAAATTTTGATGCTTCCGATTGCAACAGTTTCATAAAATAACTACAACTAGATTTGTGCCATCTTATGATTTTTCCCGCAAAGAATATCTAAAGAAACACTTTGTCAGCATTAAATAGTTGTATCTAGAAATAATCAAAAAATGCTTCTATAAATTCGTTTAGTGAACTAAATTCTATAAGCCTCATGCTTTGTGATGCAATGATTTAGAAAGGATATAAAGGGAGCGACTAAACTAGTCGCTCCCTTTATATCCTGAGATTGATATCTAGGCATGAATCCAATGGGAGATATGTCTGTTAATTCTGTAGTTTTTCAATCAACTCTCTTTCTCTACTTAGTCTGGCTGACTTAGAGCTTTCAGTTGTGTATCTAGACTTGCTAAATAGCTATTATCATTGAGGGTATCCGCAGACAAACGGTTGGTTTGAACAGCAGCTTGGGCAACTTCTGTAGCAGAGATGTGCCCGCTTCGATAATCTTGAATCAGTTGACTAGCTGAAGGTACTCCTTCATTGGTAAACCAGCCTTGGTAAGCCATGTACGCCAAGTTGAAGGGAGAAAGCTGGCGAGCGACTTTGGGTTGGGAAGCCATAGCGACTTTGACCAGTTTACTTGCACCATAAGGGCCTTGAGTAATGATTTGGCGTTGTGTCGGAGCTGCGATCACAGCGGTGGAACTGAAGCCGATAGCTAGTGCCGCGAACCCGGTGAGTTTTTGGGCAAAGGCTTTGGCGCGTTTCATTAGATTGTTCTCCATCTCAATACCCCTAAGCTACAGGGTATGCCTGAGAAACTAATGATGCTTATCTGTGTCAATCACAGAACCTTGCTGAGATATTCCGCAGAGTTCTCTGAGAAAGCTGAGAAAAATGTCATTGATAGTGATTCTGAGCTGGAATTTCTACTCATGAGGTTACTAGTGCAAGCTCTCTCCCTGGGATCGCTCCTAGAACTGTCTGAGTGTCCTGGTCTTGGTGGATGGGGGTGCTTTCTCAAGACTGGTCTACATCCAGTTGTCTGCTAATAATAGTCATCACGATCCTGCTACAATCCCTAGCATCTCACGTCTGCAACTGCGCTAAGAATGCTTTGTCATCCCAGTAGGCACAAACCTTTTGGATTTTGCCAGATTCACTAACTTCAAAAATGCTGATTCCCTCTGCACTGGCTTCTTTATGACTTTTGTTAGTAGCCTGCAAGCTCCATTTCACAGCGGCTTCATTCCCCACAATGAAAACTGATTCTGGCTTGACGACTAGAGACTCATTCTTTTTCTGGAGTATGTCAAAGAATGGTTTTGAGTCAGTTTGAGGATTGCTAGGCGGATTACCGACCGGATCATAGACTTGGGCATCAGGGGTAAATAGTTCAGACCATTGGGCTGCATTCATGGCTGAGAATGCTGAGAAGTAAGCATTAATAATGTGATTAATCGTAGAGGGAGGTATGGGCATAATCTGCAAACTTACAGTAGATGAGCACAAGACGGTTAACTGTTTGAGATATGTTCTGTTTGTTGCCTTGTAATCTTTAGAGCAACCTTCAAGCAGTTGATTGGTCTGTCGTTCGCAGTATATCAGTACAAAAAGCTGTCGATATTGCACCTTTCCTAAGACCAAACTGAGATCGCAAGTTTGATACGAACAATACCCCTCACACCACCCGAATCTCCACCGAGGGATCTGCGGGCCTGGTGAAGTGCCAGAGGCAAACACTAGAGGCTCCTAAGAGGATGCCGAGGATTGGGCTGGGGTGGTTGCGGTTGTTTGGGGGTATGAGAACGGACTTACGAGCTTATCTGTATCGACTATGGGCTTAGTCTTAACTGGCTCATGACACCTCTTCATAACCAGTCACCACAATATCAGTCTTAGCCCAACGAAAAACCAATGTTCCGTTCATGGCTTTGACTATGCATTCAATGGTTTTATGGCTTGATTTATCAGGATCTTCGAGAGCCCTTTCCAGTGTTGATATAAGTGTTCTGGGGTTAGGGAAACTCTCGTTGTAAAGCTCCTCTCTAACCCTGGCAACTTCTTGAGCTAGGCGATAACTTGACCAACCTAGTTCCTGCAATCGGCTAGTTAGTATCTCTGGACGCATTGTAAATGTCACTGCTTATCACCTCCATTGTGCCTTTTCCTAGAACTATTGGATTTTTTATAAGTATATAAGGGAGTTCAGGTAATCTCAAAAGAAACATTAAGTTACTTTATAAGGGTTGTAAAAGTAACTTTATACAGTTACTATATTAACAGATAGAAAAGGCAAGCGCCCAACGGAAGGCTTCCCCACAACCAAATAAGTGAGTTCTACGAAGTGCTAGGTTACCCTGCTGAATACCGCAGTCACGAAACCGAGGTAACGCTGGATCAAGGTCTGAATGCCCTCGGTGGATAAATTAAAAGTTCAAAAACTAGTCCAAAGACAAAGCGGAAGAGATTCGATTGACACCCGTTCCTCTTCCGCTGGCTTTTACACCTATGGAGATTTTAACCATGAAACAAGGACTTACGCTCGTTGAAATGGCCCAAGCTGTTCAAGACCAGGCTGAGGCCAAGCGTGATTTTGTTGCTGATACACGCACTCTTGAGATGAACCCTGATGGTTCAATCACAGTTGAGTCAGAAGAAGTCGAGGAAACTTTCACCACTACTGAACACACCCACGGCCAGATTTCCCAACGCCTCAGCATTCCCCTCAAATACTATCGCCGTATGCAATCTACAGCCCCCCAACTTCTAGCTGAGAACGTCAATCATTGGTTCAACACTAACCATGAGCGGCGCATGATTCGCACCCTTGACGGTTCTGCTCGTGCTTTCCTCTCAGACCGCTATCGCAGAGTGGACAACTTTGAGATTGCTGAAACGGTCTTGCCCGTCCTGAATGAGTTTGGTGACGGCTTGAAAATCGTTAGCGTTGGCCTGACTGACTCAAGACTGTATATCAAGGCAATCAATGAAAGAGTTCAGCTTGACGTGAAAAAAGGTGACGCTGTTCAAGCTGGGGTGGTCATCAGTAATTCTGAGATTGGTCTTGGCTCGATACGGGTTGAACCCCTTGTATTTCGGTTAATTTGCCTCAACGGCATGATTTCTCAAGACCACAGCTTTAAGAAATATCATGTGGGTCGCCAAGTCGGTGAAAGTGATGCCGCGATGGAACTATTCAGCGATGAGACGATGCAAGCAGATGACAGAGCGCTATTGCTCAAAATCCGTGACATGGTGCGAGGGGCTGCTGATGTTGCCAAGTTCACCCAGATAGTTGATCGGATGCGCGATGCCACAGAACGCAAGATCGAGGGTAACCCGGTCACTGCTGTGGAGGTATTGGGCGATAAGCTCAACGTCAATCAGGAAGAGAAGTCAGGCATACTAACCCACCTGATCCAGGGTGGCGATTTGACCGCTTACGGAATGATGAACGCTGTCACCCGGACTTCCCAAGATGTTGAGAGCTACGACCGGGCAACGGAGCTAGAGACGATGGGTTCTCAGGTTCTGAGCCTACCTCAAGCTACCTGGCGAGAGATTGCGGTAGCCCGATAGTCCATATCTTTCAGCCCTGGTTATTTGCTGGGGCTGAGGAGAGATTGGCTATACTTCAGGCTTAATTCTCACGAGCAACTCTGTAATCCCGCAGTTAAGAGCGTCACAGATTTTTTCAAGAGTATCGAACTGAATACCCTTAGCTTTTCCCTGCTCAATTTTTTGAATATTTTGAGGAGACATGCCAGTTGCTCTTGCTAGCTGGTTTTGGGAAAACCCTCTATTCTCTCTGACTTCTTTCAGTTTAAAAATCACAGCCATTACCAAAAACTACTACTAGTAGTAACACAACAGATAGAAGTACAGCGAAGAGTGATAAGCCGTACTGATCGATTCTCCCCTGAATATTACTAATAGTCATACAACAAAGGGTTGTATAATACTGTTAATAGTATTATTATAAGTAGTATACAAGGAAAGGAAAGCGCCCAACGAAAGGCTTCCACCGAAATAGTCCAGAGACATGATCTTCTAGGCAGAGCACAAGGTCTTCCAGACTGGGTAAAGAAGCTAGAAGAAGCAATCAAAGGATAGATACAAAATTTTTATTAAAAGAGCCGCTGACTTTCTAGCAGGAGACCCAGCGGCTCTCCATGTAAACCCTCTACGAGGTTCACGACATGACTGTAGCACTTCTGACCCCAGAGCAACGATATGCTGCTCTCTATCCATCAACGGTTAAATTCGATATCACCATTGACTTCTACCCTGGTGTGGAAGAAGACGGTGAAGAACTTGACCTAAGCATTGAGCTTCCCAGTCAGGCTCATGTGACCAGTCGCCAACAATGCGAACGCTGGGTAGTAGAAAACTATCCTTCAGGGCGGCTGATCAGTGTCCAGCCTATATTTACGACTCAGCAGTTACTCGCTGAAGACGAATTCTAACCCATCCATCTGGGGCACCTCTGCCCCTTCGACCGTTTCAGGAATTTCAGAGGACAATCTTATGACCACTACAGAAGTAACCCAAGCCCCCACCATTGCCCAGCTCAATGACCGCTTTCGTCAAGGTGACCATACCCTAGGCCAGGTCTACACCACTCAGCTTGTTAAAGGTCTTTCGTCAGAAGCTCAGCAAGAACTCTTTCGACTGGTCCGTGTGTTCGATGATTTCACGGAAGATAATGACCCGTGGCAAGAACACGATTACGGGCGGATCGAGTTCCAGGGTGAGCAATATCTCTGGAAAATTGATTATTACGACAAAAGCTTAGAATACGGCTCGGATGCCCCTGGTAATCCAAAGGTTACCACCAGGGTTCTGACTCTGATGCACTCCAGCGAGTACTAGTATCCCGTCCCTTCTGCGCCCTGGCTCTTGGCTGGGGTGCCCTTCTTCTCTGATTGATACAATGATATTAACGAAGGAAAACGATATGACAGCAGCATCACCTGACAGAGATGACCGAATAGAAAGCACTCTAGAGACTGTTCTAGAGAAGATTCAGCAGATTGATACCAAAGTAGAAAAGCTGGATACCGATGTTCGTGCTGCCAATGAACGAACTGATACCTACTGGGAAGCCTCGAAGCTGCTGATTAATCTGGCTTTTGGATTGATTGCAACGGCTGTAATTGCCATCATCATTCCTGCAGTGTTAAGGTAATTCCCATTCCTTCATTTCATTATCTCCAAAGCACCCCGGCATCTACTGTCCGGGGTTTTTCTTCTGAAATATTGGCGGGATATCTCCAAGCCTTGCAACCCAATTAACAGCACCCCCTCCCCCAAAACCTTCTCTTTTCTTTCTTATCCTTCTTGTTCCCCTCACACTCATTTGCCCCCTGGTTCACTGCTAGGGGGCTTTCTTCTGAATCATCGGAGGCAATCCCATGAAAATCCACATTGCCAAAATCGAAGTCTGGAATGGCCGCACGTTCCAGCTCATTGACTTTCAGCAGGCCCAAACCCAGGAAAGCCTTGGGTCGGTCATCAGGGAGTATGTTGCCGCTATGGATTTGAAGTTAGTCTATTGGTGTAAGCAATAGGTCTAAAAATCAGATAAGACATTGAATGTCTTATCTGAAATAATGAAACTCATCATTCTAGATAAGGATGGCACTCTCACTACCCCCAAAAGCGGCAAGAAGTTTGTGCAAAAACCAGAGGACCAAATATTACTTCCTGGTGTTTTGGATGCCGTGAGATGGCACACCTTACAAGGTCATATGCTTGTCATCGCCTCAAATCAGGGAGGTGTATCAGCAGGGCATAAAACGATTGAGGAAGTGATCTTAGAGATGAAATATTGTTTACATCTACTCCTCGGGATACAGTCAGCCTATTTTTGTCCTGATTTAGAGGGCAATCAATGCTGGCATGTGGAACGGCAGAGCAGCTCCCAAATAGAGGTACTGAGGTTCAAAGGCAGAATGCAAAAACCTGGAGACGGGATGATTCAGCAAGCGCTTTTAGACCATCCTAGTGTGTCTGAAATACTATTCATTGGTGATCGCCAGGAAGACGAGCAAGCGGCCCATACCGCTGGGGTTGCATTCCAAAGTGCAGAGAGTTGGAGATTGCCCAGAGAATAAGGCTATCCCTGGTTCTTGTGGATGCGACCACTTGCTGCTCGTTGACAATCGCATCCACGATACAAACTACATCGAAACTTTTCCCTATCTTCCACCTAGAAAAAGACTTCACACCTATTGAACTCCCCTGGCCTATCTGCTGGGGGTTTCGCGTATCTACTGGAGAAAAAAATGACCATAAACTTTCCCCTTCCCACTCTCAAAGCCCAAACCAATGTCACCAGCTACAGCAGAAACCCCGCTGATCATCCCACCCTCGAAAAACTCTCAAATCTTCTCCCCGCCCTTACCCAAGATGCCCTAGCATCCCTCAGTATCATTGCCCTCAATGAAGGCTATGCACCTGTCGTTGTGCAGGTAGGTTATGGCTGCGGTTGCAATACCTTTAATCGCTGCATCGAACTGATCCAAGACCTCTCCCAGGCTGGCAAGGTTGCCCTGGTTCGGAGTGTTGCAGAGCTGCTGGCAGTATCGCTTAGCCTTCCAACTCAGCCCCAAGAAATTACTCTGCCCCCTGTGCTATCTTCGCTGACCAAAGGAGTAGAACAATGACACAAATACTAACTGCTAAGGTCAAATTTCCCGCTAAAGAATGGGATACCCAGCATGGTCCAAGACTCAATGCAAAAATCACACTCCCTGATGGAGAAGATATAAAGATTTGGGGTAATCCCGATGATGCAGTGCTCAAAGCTCTCCGCAAAGGCCAACCTGTCCAGGTCGCTAAGGATAGCAAAGGCAAATACAGCCTAGTGGAGCAAGCCCCGGTTCCAGGTCAGCCCCTGGTGGTCGAGGCACCACCCCTGGATACTGGGGAGATAGGGGAGGATGCCAAGAGTGCGATCGCAAGTTACATTTCCCACCGAGCAGCCCTCTATTCCTTCTGCTACCAAGAAGCATCCAGAGAGCTAGGAAAGCATGAAGTAAGTGAAGAGACGATTAAGTGTGCGGCCAGTACCTTGTTCATATCTGCTCAGAAAAAGTTTGGTATATGAACCTGACCATTGACTGGCAAGCACTGAAGACCCTGACGGAGTATTGCCGGGAGGATATCAAGGGCTTCTGTGAGGATGAGGGCTTTCCGGTTTACCCTAGTCGCCTTCATCCTTTCCAAGCCCTGTTTCTCCGCAATTTGCTGTTGTGCAACTGGTCGGTGCGCGAGGGGTATTTCGCTTATTACTGGCAAGCTCAGCAAGCCTTCGAGTTGTTCTGGGCAGAGCTGCCCGATGATGTCAGTGATTGCCAGTTGACGAAATCTTGGATTGCCTGGTGTGAGGTTGGCTTGAGCAACAAAAAAGGCAGCTAACTCAGAAAGCTACCTTTGGAATTCTAATGAATAAGACATGTGCTTAGGGTTCCCACTCTGACAGCATTCCCAACATCCCAAGTCATAGGACTACCAAGAAATTCCTTGAAAAAAGGCGATTCCCATACCTGAAAATCGCCTTGGACTATGTAATTCATATTTCCATTTCTCAAGGAACAACATATCACGGTGCGCTCCCTTGCCCTGCCACTGCGATGTCATCAAGTCCTATCTGGAGTGGAAGCACCAGAAACCCCGTAGTTAGGGCCGTCTTGACTCAATCGAATCAATGAAAAAGGCGATTCCCAACTAGAAGAATCGCCTCAGCCAATAACCAATTAAAACTACTAGGAAAAATTTATCATGTTTTCCAAAAAATCTGTGCGGCCCTTAGAGGTGCCGTTAGTTCGTCGTTGCTTTAGTTGTCATCAACTGAAGTTTGCGATCGCATCCCAAGTATTGATCCATAAATCCTCTGGCTACCCCTATCGTCGCTGGCTTTGCGAGGACTGTGGACAGTCACGAGGTCTATATCCGACACAAGAATACCTAAAGAATCTTCGAGAGATGGACGCAGGGGATGAGGCAAAGGTGAAACTGAAGGTTTTGCTCAGGTGTGAGAGGTCAGTGTTGGTGAAGACATAAGACGTGGATATCTACGCCGATATCAGGCCAAGAATCAACTTTTGAACAACTATCGAAGCTCTATAAAAATCGCATAACTCAAACAGGAGGTAAATGATGCAGTGCCTTAAACCGTTGACAGCCTCGATCGAGATTCAAGAACTGCGGGAAGTGGGTTGTGATTGGAGCGGTGACCTGTTTGGCTACTATGCCATCGGTCATCACGATCCAGTGGCTTTTATCCAGGCTGTTAACGCTGAACATAATCCAGATTGTCCTGTTGAAGCTCAACAAGTTCATCAAGGATTTTGGATGGAATATCCCCTAGAAATCGATAGTGATTGCTACTGCTTTAAGACATGCAATGCAGATATTGAAGGCGCGATTGCCGTCACCTATATCGAAGTTTAAGGGGAGCCACAACCCCAATTAGCCAACTAAATATTGGAGGAAACTCTCATGCGCGATTTAGTCTACTCGCCTCAGAATCATCTCGTGTACTTCCTCGGAACTCTCAGGAGACAAAATGGCACCCGTCTCAAGGTGTTCTCAACCGTTTCCAGGCAGCACGTTCTGATGATTGCCAAGAGTAAATCAGGGAAGTGGAGCAAAGACTTCACTTCTGTCAAAATTACGGATTTACGCCCCGCTGTCAGACTCAGATTGTGTTGCTAGGGGGTGAGGATCATGAGCGCCACCCAAATGGTCTTGCCCTTCCAAGTGCCCGGTGCCTCGACGCTTCCTGATCTGTCCACCTATGATCGCATTCTGGTCGCCTTCTCCGGTGGCAAGGATTCTATCTGCTGTCTGTTGCGACTACTGGAGTTGGGTATCCCCAAAGACAGGATTGAATTGCATCATCATTTGGTTGATTCAAGGGGCCACAACCTTTTCGACTGGCCTGTCACCGAGAGCTATTGCCGCAAATTTGCCCAAGCCTTCGACCTTCCTCTGTATATGAGCTGGCTAGAAGGTGGGCTAGAACGCGAGATGTGTCGCAAGGACCAACCCAAAGCACCCACACACTTCCAGACTCCTAATGGTGAGCAAATATCTGGGGGGCAAGGCAAGCCTGGAACTCGGCGCAAGTTCCCAGCAAAGACCGCTGACCTCAAAACTCGGTGGTGTTCTTCCTATCTGAAGATTGATGTTCTCAGCACCGCCATTGCCAATCAATCTCGGTTCAACCATGCTCGAACTCTGGTGGTAACCGGAGAGCGGGCACAGGAGAGTGCCGCTAGAGCAAAGTATCTCACCTTGGAGCCACACCGAACTGATCGGCGGGATAGCCTCAAACTCAGGCGACATATTGACCACTGGCGACCCGTCCACTCATATACGAGTGAGCAAGTCTGGGAGATGATTCAGCGCTGGGGAGTCCTGGCACATCCTGCCTACTACCTCGGCTGGGGTCGGCTGAGCTGTCAGTTCTGCATTTTCGGCTCACCTAATCAGTGGGCTTCTAATGCGGCCATCTCGCCAGAGCGCACAAAGCGGTTGCACCAGTACGAGCAAGAGTTTCAACACACCATCGACAACAAGCTTTCCATCCCAGACATGGCCGATAAGGGAACGGCTTACGCTGCCATCCACCAGCATCCTGATCAGCTTCGACTTGCCCTGAGCAATGAATACACAGCCCCAATCCTCGTTGACCCGAATACCTGGACCCTGCCTGCTGGGGCATTTGGGGAGAGCGCAGGACCGACTTAAGGAGATTAGACATGAAGAAAAAATCTTACATCACAGTCACCGACCAATTTGCTGGGTGTGGTGGTTCGAGCAGTGGTGCTGCTCAAGCGGGCTGTGAAATCGTGATGGCAATCAACCACTGGGAAAGGGCCGTTGAAACCCACAATACCAACTTTCCCAATACCGCCCATGATTGCCTGGACATCAGCGCTTGCGACCCTTGTCGCTATCCCAGTACGGATATTTTGCTGAGTTCGCCCGAGTGTACAAACCATACGATTGCGAAAGGAAAAAGACGCAAAAACCTGGGCCAGATGGACTTATTTAATCCCCAAACCATCGACCCGGCTGATGAAAGATCAAGGGCTATTTTATGGGATGTCGTCAGATTTTCAGAGGCCCATCGGTACAACTTCATCATCGTGGAGAACGTTGTTGAGGTGCGTCACTGGATCCTGTTCGATAGCTGGCTTAATGCCATGCACACCTTGGGATATGACCATAAGGCGGTATTCTTCAACAGCATGTTTGCCGAAGCACCTCAAAGCAGGGACCGTGTTTACATTGTCTTCTGGAGGAAAAACAACCCTAAACCCAACCTCAGCTTTACCCCCCTGGCCCATTGCTCCGAATGTGGCGAGGTCGAGGCCATCCAGTCTTGGAAAAACCCATTCAAAAAATGGGGGCGTTACGGCAAGCGCAATCAGTATGTTTATCGCTGTCCCAGTTGCGCTCAGATCGTGGAGCCTTACTATACCCCAGCCTATACCGCGATTGACTGGAGCTATCCCAGTATCAAGGTGGGTGAGCGCAAAAGACCACTGAGGCCAGCAACTCTAGACCGCATTCGTAAGGGATTGGAGAAGTTCAACAATCCTGTCCTGGTAGAAACGGCTTACGGCAAAGACACGAGCAATCGGGTTCGGAGTGTGGAGGGGATTCTTCCCACCCAGACTGCCCGCCAAACAATGGCCTTGGCAATGCCGTTCATTGTCAGGAATTACACGGGGGCGCAGGCCGCTAGCATTAGTGAGCCACTGCCCACAGTCACCACGGTTGACCATAATTCGCTGGTGCAGCCGTTTATGGTGACACTCCGAAACCACAACCAAGCACACTCACTGGAGGAGCCGCTAGGTACGGTCACCGCTGGGGGAGGGCATCACGGTTTAGTTCAGCCTTTTCTAGCTAGCTATTACAGTGGCTCAGATCAAGTCTGTGGAGTGGATAAAGCCATTCCCACCATCACTGCCGGCGACCGCCATGCCCTGGTGCAACCGGATCGCTCTATCTCTGTTGAAGACTGCTATTTTCGCATGTTGCAACCTCATGAAATCCAGGCAGCGATGGCCTTTTCTCAAGATTACGTCGTGATTGGCAATAAGCGAGAGAAGGTTAAACAGCTTGGCAACGCCGTTACTCCACCCGTAATGCAGATGATTGTGCAACGTTGCCTTGATTCCCTGTCATCCTCAAATTTTTGAAACCACAAATCATTTCAGAATCTCGCTGGAATTTGAAAACTTAGGAGGCAATTATGAATAGCTACACTCTTGTCTGGTGGCTCATCTGGCAATCCCTCTACTTCGGCATGTTTCTTTATTTCTTCCTCTATGATGCCTTGAGGAGCTACCCATGATTCACGTACTCAACTTTGGCATGGGCGTAGATTCCGTCGCAATTTTGCTTTCCTGGATTTACAGCCCCAAAACCCGCCCTTTTGCTAGTTTTGATGATTTGATATTGATAACTGCCCAAACGGGTAACGAACATCAATCCACTAAGCACTTGGTCGAAGCACACATCTTGCCCTTGCTCAGGCAACATCAGATTCGCTTTGTCCAGGTCGCCAAGGCGGGTCACTCTAAAAAAGATGGATACACCGTCTTGAGTGATACTCGAAACCCCCAGATCTGCCATATCGAAGGCGATTACACTCTCGGTCATTCTCTCAAAATTGCAGGCACAAGCCAACCTGTGAGTGGTGCCCATACCTGTGCCATGAAGTTTAAAGGTGTCGTCATTGATAGCTGGATATCGGATCATCTCTCTGGTGAGGCCATCGGTCCATATCTGGGTTATTGCAAAGGGGAAGAAAAGCGCTCAGCCAAGTGTGCTGATTACCCCTGCATGGGGTCTGATTATCGATTTCCGCTCCAAGAATGGGGCTGGGATAGACAGACCTGCATTGACTACATCCGTGAAAAGACCGGGGCAGATTGGCTCAAGTCGGCCTGTGTTTTCTGTCCCTTCTGTAAGCCCGAACAGGCGAGACAGCGCTGGGAAGCTGAACCGGATGCGGGCCTGTACGCCTTGGTTTTGGAAGCTGCGGCGCTTGCCCTCAACCCCAGAATGAAGCTTTTTGCCAGTCGTTCTGCCTGGGAGGTTGCTCCCCAATCTGTCAGGGAGCTGGCAGTGAATCACCTAGACTCAATTGACTGGGCGGTTTACCGGGTCGAGCGCATTTATCAAGGTAAGCAAATCAGTAGGCGAGTCACGCGAGTGTCTGAGCCGATGCATCGCAGTGCTGCTGATGCTCAAGTCAGTGTGATTGCCAAGCAACACGGCTGTGCTTGCGATGCATCAGACCCGACCTACGTCAGAGCTTATGAGTATCACAAAAAATCTAATGAGTCCCTGACCTGTGAAGGGTTCTGGGTTGCTGCACCTGGATTTATTCAAGATAAGGTGCATCGACCGAATTACTTTGAGCAGACCTGGCAAGAGGCGACCGGGAAGGTCAAGCAGCTCTCACTAGTTTGAATAATTTGACTGAATACAACTCTCTATACCTTGGAGCAAAACCATGTATGCCCCCACTGACAAGCGTGGTCAGCAGAAGCTTGCTATTACGCTCAACCTTGTTCCGAATACCCCAGCCCTTCCTGTGGGTACCTATTCCCTGATCGTGGCTGATCCACCGTGGAGCTATCACCTCAGAGAATCTGACAAAACCCATCGGGGGCGGTGCCCTTATCCCTCGATGACCGATGAGGAAATCATGGCGATGCCTGTGAGTTCGATTGCGGCTCAAGATTCTTATCTGTTGTTGTGGACGACAAACAACCACCTACCTTTGGCCTTCAAAGTCATGGAGTTATGGGGGTTTGAGTACAAGGCACTTCATACGTGGGTCAAAGTCACACGAGACAGGTCCAAGATCCGATACGGTATCGGACACTATGGGCGAAATTGCACCGAACAAATTTTGGTAGGCCGCAAAGGTAAGGCCAAAACCTTTACTGCTCTCGGACTGACCAATATTCCCACTGCATTCCAGGCTCCCCTTGGTCAGCACTCTCAGAAGCCAGAAGAGTTTTACCAGATGGCAGATCGGCTAGGTGATGCCCTCGGTGGTCAGCGGATTGAGTTGTTCTCTCGGTGCCCTCGTCCAGGCTGGGAGAACTGGGGAGCGGAGGCATAGCCATGAAAATCCTCACCCTCTGGCAACCGTGGGCAACCTTCATTGCCCTGGACCTCAAGCGCTATGAAACCCGATCATGGGGCACTCGCTACCGAGGCAAGCTAGCGATTCATGCGGCCAAGCGACCTATCGGTTTAGACGGGCAAGCCATAGTGAGCCAAGTTAATGATCTGACGGGTGGCAAGGTGCCGCGCAAACCATGTGATTACCCACTCGGTTGCATTGTGGCAATTGCGGATCTGGTGGACTGTCCCCAGATGGACTCGAAGCTGATCAGCAGACAAACCGAACTGGAGCTGGCCGTGGGGTGCTGGCAACCTGGGCGCTTTGCATGGCAGTTAGGAAACATCGTTGTACTGCCTGATCCTATTCCCTATCGCGGGAGCCAGGGACTCCGGGATGTCCGACCTGATGTACTGAAAATTTTGATGGAGTTAACCAATGGAGAATAGCAAGATTGAGTGGACTGCAACTCAAAAACCAGATGGGACATGGGAACCTGGATACACTTTCAACCCTTGGATCGGCTGCGCCCACATCAGTCCTGGCTGTGCAAATTGCTACGCCGAAACCCTGATGGATAAAAGATATCATCGCGTGAAGTGGGGTAAGAACGGAACCAGATCGCGCACCTCAGAAACCTATTGGAAGCAACCCCATAAGTGGAATCGCAAAGCTGCGAAGTTCGGGGTCACTAAAACTGTGTTCTGCGCGTCTTTAGCCGATGTGTTTGAGGACCGAGATGATCTGATCGATTGGCGATTGGATCTGTTTGATACTGTCATCGACAAAACGCCCAACCTAACCTGGCTTCTACTCACCAAGCGGGTAGATGTTGCGGCTAAGTTTTTCCAATTCAGACAAGCAATACCCAACGTCTGGTTGGGCCATAGCATCTGCACCCAGCATGAATATGATGTCGTCATTCCCAAGCTAGCAAAGTTGCGGAAGAAAGTTGGTGGGATTTTTCTAAGTTGCGAACCCCTGCTTGAACCCTTGGATCTTGGTGATTCTCCCGCGAATTGGATTATTGCCGGGGGTGAATCTGGCCCTGGCGCACGGCCTTGCGATGTGGACTGGATTCGCTCAATTCGGGACCAATGCAAGACCGCAGATATACCCGTGTTTATCAAGCAGCTCGGCAGCAAACCCGTGGGTGTTCCCAAACTCCGTTCTGCGAAGGGTGGAGACATTCACGAGTGGCCTGATGATTTGCGAGTGAGGGAATTTCCAGAGTTTGGATGATGGAGGTGATTGTGGATGCTGAGTGAAGATATAGAGGGTTGGCGAGTGGGTCTAAAGTCTGAGACTCAAATCGGCCTGGAGTTTCAGACTTTGGAAATATCTGGGCCAGGAAATTTGAAGATTGAGATCCAACGCTTCGTTCTATCAGATGTTGCCATTGAGGGCTTTGTGAATTTGGAAAAAGAGCCACCACTGTATTACAAATTGGGTTTCTCGTATTTTGAAGTGGCGAACAAATGCAAGGTGTATCTCGATTATTATTTTACGGGGGAGCCAGAAGCATATCTGATCGTGGGATGCGCTCATTGGGTGATACCGTGCAAATTCGCACAGAAACTCGTCCATGTTTTCTTGCTGGGCTAGGTATTTGCCAATTCAGCACAGTTGACAAAACATGCCCATTTTGTCAGTACAGGAGACGAAAAAATACTGTTCTCAATCTCGTGTTCTGTCTCAGTCGTCATCAAATTAATCGCTTCCAACACAGTTGATTGAGAAAAGTACACTAAACATCAGCAAAGGTTAGTCTCCCTCCCCCACCGATCAGAAACCCTAATCTCCCAATCATTGTAGTACCAAGCCATTCACACTACCCTAGTCACTAGGCAGTGGGACAGACCCACCCAAAGTTTTTCCTCCAAATCCAACCCGCCTACGGCTCCAAATCGAGCCTGATTTTTGCTGGCGGTATATTCCCCAAGAGGCAAAGACCTCCCTTTCCGTTTTCTCAATATCAATATGGCCGACTTGGTTGCACATGCCAGTCGTGCCTATCCACTATTCGTTCTTAAAGGACAACACTCATGAGATTGATTACAAGCATTCAAGTAAAGCAAGCCGAACACACTGAAGTCATCGACACTGCTGCTACCCAAGTGGGCCTAGCTGCAAACAAAGCCTTCCTGTTCGTCATCCGCAAGGAAATCCAAGGCTGGAAAAACCTGACGGCCCTCATCTCTTGGGGATTGTCCAAGGTAGAACAAAAGCATGGCCCCATCTTTGAGGAAGTCAAAGGACGTACTGTAGCTGTTTTCCGCAAAGGTTGTCAGCAAGAGACGGTGTTCGTACAGGGGCTAATCAAGACCCAGCTCACGGATCGCCTTGATGCCCACTGGGAACTGCACGATAAGGCTATCGACTGGTTCAAGGTCCAGACTCAGGCATTCCTGGCCGATAGCCCGGTTGAGGATACTTCTGAGGTTGATGCTGAGGATCAGGCTCCTGATGTTGCGGAAGACCTGGAGGAGCTTGCATCTGTGGCTGAAGTGGAGGAGCCTATCAGTGAAGTTGAGGAATCCCCTGTCCTTGTCTTCGACCCTGACCCGCTGGATGATGAGCTGGGTGTTCCTCAAAACCCGACTCCTGTTGTGGCTAGTGGTGGGGGCAAGCGTCGGACTGCTAAGAAGAAAGTTGAGTCATCGCTGTCTAGCATGATGAGGGAAGAGGCCGCAAAGTCTTAGCCATGCAACCCCAACTCCCAGCCTCTAGAGAGAACTGGGGGTTAGGGTATCGTGTCAGGTATCCTAATCTCACCAATTGAAAGAAAGCTGTTTTTCAGCTCATTGCTTAGATAGCAGATTTAACAGCTTTTAAAAAATCTTCACGGGTGTAGGGCTTGGTAATGTATTCATCTGCCCCTTGCTTTCTACCCCAGAGCTTATCTAAATCCTGATTCTTAGTCGTGCAGATAATCACAGGTAATTGCTGAGTCGCTTCGTTCTTCTTTAGACTTCGGCACAACTCAAACCCACTCATTTCCGGCATGACCACATCGGTAATGACAAGATCAGGCTTTTGAGTTTCAGCTTTGCTCAACGCATCTTTGGCATCATCTGTGCTGACCACAAGATAACCCGCTTCTTTTAAATATAGACACATTAGCTTTAGTTCAGCCGGACTATCATCCACTACTAAAACAGTTTTCACTTGTTGTTTCTCCAATAAAAAATGGCTCTCCGGTAATTAGCGTGGTGACACCCTACATATAGTGTTTATTCCTTAGTCATCTCCTATGGAATGATCTGAGGAGGTACTTCAGAACGAGAGTGTCATGGATAACTCAATTCGCATTCCCCTCAACCTTCCCGATGTTCAAGTTCTAGAGCTATCGAAGACGGAACGAGGGGATTGGCTGATCAAAATTGAGAGTACTCTGCAAGGAACAACCTGCCACAAATGTGGACATGAGATTACTGACCTTCACTGCCATGATCAGGCTCTTCGAATTCGTCACATGCCATTGTTCGAAGTACCAGTGTATTTAGAAATTCGGCCCAAGCGCTATCGATGCGGGTATTGCGATGACCATCCCACAACAACTCAACGCTTAGAATGGCATGAACCTCGCAGTCCCAATACAAAAGCTTATGAGCATTGGCTTCTGCGTATCCTGATCAACTCAACGGTCTCAGATGTTGCTAGAAAACTAGGCGTTAGTGAAGGTGTCGTCAGTGGCATTATTGATCGCTGGATTGCCTGTCAAGTTGACTGGAGCGAATATTTAGACCTCAAGGTTATCGGGATTGACGAGATTTCTCTGAAAAGAGGCCACCGTGATTTTGTAGTTTTGATCACGATTCCTACCACAGGCGGAGTAGACATATTGGCAGTTCTGGCTGACCGTAAACAACAGACCGTTGCAAATTTCCTTAAATCGATTCCCCTTCATTTACGCCAAACCATTGAGCGGGTTTGTACTGATATGTATCAAGGATTTGTCAGTGCAGTCCGTGAACAACTCCCTCAATCCAAAATTGTCATTGACCGCTTTCATGTGGCCAAAGCCTATCGTAATTGTGCCGATACAGTTCGTAAACGGGAGGTCAAACGTCTACGCCAAGAACTCCCTAAGCAAGACTATGACAGTATCAAAGGTGCGATGTGGGCCTTTCGAAAACGGCCTGAGAATCTCCAGGAGTCAGAACAACAGTTGCTTGAGCGAGTGTTTGCTTATTCTCCTGAGATGAAGCAGGCCTACAAACTCCGAGAGGAATTGACACAGATATTTGAGGGTAGGTACACCAAAAACGGAGCTAAATGTGCCATCCGGGCTTGGTGTAAACGAGTCCTCAAAAGTGACATCAAGGATTTTGAGAGTTTCCTGATCACTGTCAACAATTGGATGGATGAGATGACCAACTATTTTCTGGAGGGATGGACCAGTGGCTTTGTCGAAGGATTTAACAACCGAGTTAAGGTCCTAAAAAGACGATGCTACGGTATTTTCGATATTGAAAGGCTCTTCCAAAGGATTTCGCTTGATCTCAATGGGTATCAGACTTTTGCCTTGACCTAAACACTATATCTAGCGGCTACCACGCTAATTCCCAGAGAGCCTAAAAAATAGAGGTAAGCTCGTAAACAATGGCTCCACCTGATACATTTAGGGTGCCCTTTTTTTATCTAAGGCTTGCTATTTCTTACGTCGAAAATCCGCCTCCAGTAATGGATGTGTACGCGATTGAATAGGCACAAACCTTAGAAAGTGGAGTGAGGCGGTGCTAATATTCTGCTAGCGCGGATTAATCAAATGGTTTGTATCCCAACTCTTTCTCTCAAGCAATTAGCGATTGTGAGGCTTGCCAAAAAGTATCCTGGTAAGACGATTAAACTGTATTGTGAAATGCCAATCATCAATCATGGTGAACCCTCAACTGGATATACAGCCGTTATTCAGAAGCTGATTGATTTAAATTTGATTGAAGTTAAGTCCAAACTGATGCATTTTGATTTCTCGCGGTTTCAAAAGAAATCATGGGCTAAGTTCAGCGCAGATATAGAGTATCCCTCTATCCTCGTCTGGGAAAGATGGCGAGATAAGTTTATTGCTAGGCAGAAAGGCTCGGAACGTGTAGCCGTACCTGGGAAAGATTTTGAAGACTTCAGCTATGTGTGGATTCAAGAAATAGGAGTTCAGGTGATTCAACCCAGGGAAGACTCAATCCTCCAGTAGTGCAACATCTCCAAGTAAAGCCAGGGAGCGGAGCAAAGGCACGGCTTTGCGATGGCGACATTGCCGATCTAGGGTGCGCTAAGCTCTTGCTTGTTTTGGGGCACCCACTCTCGCATCATCTCAAGCCCATCATCGACTCAACAGCAGCCCCCGGAACCTGCACTGCGGCGAGCGGTTTTTCTTCCCTTAACATCCTCACTAACAACCCCTCATTCCCATTTGCGAATCTCCCTGAGACTTTCCTCTATCCCAGATTCCGGCAAAACTTGGCAGACTCGACCCTAGCGTTGCACCAGATTGGCTTATTTAGATCAGACTCTTGAAAATCCTTCAGAAAATGTTTGCTGGAGTTACATAATGTAATTTTGAAGTGCTTTCCGTCGGATATCGTGGTTAATCCTCACCCTCAAGTAGCCTTGTTAACTGCAAGAGAAGTCTTTCCAGTTGCTTTTTCTTTTTGGGATTTTTCCAGATCTTTGACTTTTTAACTTGTTTATAAGCTTGGTCAATATCCTGCATAAGAGGTCCGCCTTGATTAGGCTTTATGCTTTTTGGGATAAGTTCTTGGACTCTTAGTTTAATTTCAGCGAGAGTTAAGTCATTTTTTATGGCAGTCTTTAGTAATCGCTGCCTTTTAGGCTTATCTTGAATTCGGGCGATTATACTTCCTTTAGTATATTCTAATTTCCCATCTCTTACTGCATTTAAGACATCTGTAGGCCATTTCAGTAAAGGCAGACGATTCCTTACAAAAGATTTCCATGTCATGCCACCTACTGTCTTGAAAATAGTTTCTATTATTTCTGCCTCCGGTTTACCCGTAACGTTACGGGTAACTTTACCCTTTGCTTCATTATCCATCCGTTGAAGAAGGGCAATTATGGAGTCACGCTTCTGCTGAAGTTGATAAGACAGCAGATAGAGAATTCCCTCAGTTTCTTCAACTGGATTAAGATCTTCCCTCTGTAAATTTTCAACAAGTGCAAGTTGTATTGCTTCTTCATCAGTTAATTCACGAATTGATACTGGGACTTCTTCAAATCCGGCTGATTGTGCAGCACGTAATCTTCTCTCTCCTGCGACTAACTCATACCTATCCTCAGAGATAGGACGCACGATTAGGGGTTCCAAAATTCCATGAGTCTGTATAGATGTCGTCAATTCCTTCATCTTTTCAGGATTGAAGTAACGACGAGGTTGCTCTTTTGATGCTTGGATCTTAGATACTTCCAGAGTATGTTGATAAAAAGAGCTTGAATTCTTAGGTAAAGGTTCAATCAAAGCTCTTACCCCGCTCATAGGTTCATATGGGGTGCGTTCTTTACGTCGTGTCACAATAATTCCTCTAAGTCTTTTGCAATTCCATCCAATATAGTTACTGCCGGATGACGTGAATTATATACAGCGAGTGGTTGTCGTTCTTGTGAAGCATCAGCAAATGCAGTTGAACGAGGTATTGGTGGATAGACTTTTGTGATAGGAGCAAGTTGTGATTTTAAGAATTCTAGGGCTTCCAAGTCTTGTATTGTTCCTTTTGTATATAAATTTGGAATTAAACCTGCAATCTTTAAATCATGTTCTAGTACTTGTCTAACTTCAGCGATCGAATTCAATACTAGGTCTGTTCCTTGTGTACTTTTAAAGTGTGTTTGGCTTGGAATGAGGACATAATCTGATGCAACTAGTCCTAGAATACTCAAAATTCCTAGAGTTGGTGGTGAATCTATGAGTATGAAGTCATAATTGTTCTTTATCGGAGAAAGAGCTTGCTTCAACCGAGATTCACCACGAAGAATAGATGAGAGTTGTTGTTCAGCGGCACTAAAAAGAATATTTGAAGGTACTAAATCCATGCCATGCAGAGTGCAAATTGGAAGAGGCTCTTTGTCCAATATTGAATTCTTGATGGTTTTCTCAATCTGGTTAGGTGCTAACCCCATAAAAAGTGTGAGGCTTGCTTGAGGATCAAGATCAATTAACAATACTCTTTTATCGCTAATCGCTAAGTGATAGCCTAAGTTCATAGTTAGTGTACTTTTTCCAACCCCACCAGCTTGGTTAAATAATGAGATAATCCTCACTTTCCTCGAATTCTTCATGAGGTGGCAATTTATAAATAGAAGACAGCCATTATTGTAAGTGCTATTGACCCAGCGAGATTAGGTAGAGATTATGAGATCCACTAATCTTTTCATCCCACCCCACCCATGACTACACCCACAATCATCGGCATAGCTGGCGGCAGCGGCTCAGGTAAAACCACCCTGGCTAATGCTTTAGTCGATCGCTGTAATGGCAGTGCCCTAATCATCAGTCACGATCGGTACTATCGGCATATGCCCTGTGGTAACTATGATCTGCCAGAAGCTCTGGAGACTGACCTGATGATCGATCATCTGAAGGGACTGCGGTCTGATCACCCTGCAGAGTTGCCTGTGTATGACATGATAGGCAATTCCCGAAAAGAAGAAACTGAGCTAGTGCATCCCCATCCGATCATTATTGTCGAGGGAATCTTTGTGCTGACCCTGCCCGAAATTCTGGAGTGTCTGGACTTCAAGGTTTACGTCGAGACTCCAGATGGTCTACGGATGAATCGGAGGATTGTCAGGGATGGCAAGGAGAAGCTGAGGTCAGAGTCCAATGTGATTCAGGAATGGCAGGCTAATGTCATGCCTACTCATAAAGAGCTGGTTGCGCCTGGTGCTGCATTGGCAGATCTCGTGGTGTCGGGTGAGGGAGATGTGACAGACCTGGCGAATGCAGTCCAAGTGGCGATCGCCGAGGTATACGACATACTGGGCTGAAGTTGCCCGTGGCGAATTGTTGAGTTAGCTGGGGTAAAATCGCAACAAACAACAGGATAACAACTAGATCTGACGATTTCCTTATTTCGTCAGTGCTCTGCTATATCGAGACTCCCCGGTTTTAATCGCTCTAATCAGTTCTTGTCCCATCCATTTTTTGCACTAGAGTCGATCAATTTGCCACGCTCCCTAAAGTCATTTCCATTTCATTAATTGCAATATCAATTAACTCCTCATCGAAACCTTTATCCTGCTCAAAGTCACTTGCTAAAAGCAAAGCTGACTCACCCTTCATTCCTTGATGATGTATATTTGCACCTGCTTGAAGTAAGAGATTGACAATCTCTACTTGACGACTTTTTGATTCTCCAAAAACAGTCTTTGTCCCAAATGTCCAAGGGATATGAGCATCAACAGCTATCATTAATGGTGTCCAGCCATCTGTTTTGTTAGGAATATCAACTGATGCACCTAATTCAATCAGCGAGGAGGTTGCTTTAACATATCCGTTGTGAGCAGCAGTCCACAGAAAGGTACATCCATTATCTAACAAGGTATTGATATCTAAACCTTGTGATATTTGGCTTTGGCACCTTTCCAGAAATTGAACAGAGAGAGAACTGATCGTATCGATTGGATCTTGTTCAAAAATAGTTACCTTAGCTAAATCAGTCAGCCACTGACCGATATCATCTTGATTGCCTGAGCTTGGACGAGCATTAACCGTCCGTTGAAATGTAGCTTCATCATCTGAACTTGAAATTGAGTGATGCTGGATTCCTTCAGCTAAGTGTAAGGTTGCCTTCCTGCGATGGCTTATAGAAGCTAAAGGAGCCAAGAAATTAAACACTTCTTGTTTCCCACGAGCAGCAGCAGTTATTAAAGGATCTGAGGTAAACCTGTCTTCATCATCTTCAAAACCGAAATCATCAAACTCAGGATAGGTATTTTCTGATTTTTTGTATATTTCTAGAGGTTCTATTGATGCTCCATTCTGTACTAATAGCTTAACGACGTCTAATCGATCACTCATTAATGCTAAATAAACAGGACTTTCAGGGACTTCTTCTTGAAGAATATAGTCACAGCTTGTTGTTCTTTCAATCAAGGATATAAATCTTTCCAATGGAGAATTTTGAGAAATTGCTCGTCTAAATTCTTGTGAAAAATCCATAGATACTCTTTGACCTAAAAAATTATCTAGTGCTGTTTCCTGACAAAGTGGCTACAAATGAATACACTTAATACTTAGTGATTCCTTCTTTAACTATTTTGGCAAGGCTTTACTGCTATCCAATGATTTCTTGAAGACCTAGTGTTTTAGAATCAGCGGGAGCAACCCGCTGCCCCCTCACTATCAAGCCATCCCCAACCACACCACCTTCACCGCACAATCATCTAGCTCTGCCAGTAGCTCCATATCCCATTTCATCTGATCGGTGATAGCAGACAACGCATTATCTTCCTCAACCAAAACCGTCAGCTCATACTCATTCCCCCTCTTCTTAGGTTTGACCATCTGATACGAACTCAAGACCTTTTCCTCGATCGCTTTCCTGACCGCACTCTTCTTCTTCCCTGAAACCTCAAGAGTCAGCCCTACCTGGACTGCATTCAAGGGCATATCCACAACCCTAATCTTGGGCCAGTTCGCACGCTCATCAACGATAGCCTTCAGCTCAATTGCCTTTTCAGCCACTGGCACCTCACTAAAAGCCACCAGCTCCTCCAGCGGCATCGGCTGTCGTTCCACTTCCCCTTTACTTTCTAAGAACACTCCTTTAGCCGTCCGATACCGGACCTTCTGGGAATAGACCTCGAATGCCTTTACAGATCGCTGCCGCATCAACGTCATCGCCAAATATGCATCCATGCCATTCTCAATTAATTGACTCGCATAGGTATGTCGTCCTTTATGGGGATGAATATCAGGCCAGCCTGCATCTTGGGCCAAGGCTTTGACCATCTTATAGATCCCCTCATACCCCAACCGTTGACCCTTATTTCCGTAGTGTCCCGATTTATTCGCCATGAGTTGAAATTCCTGAAATGCTGTATTAATAGTGACTTCAGAGCATTTCTTGATGAACATTGCCCAGCGCGAACAACAGATTATCCGCATCCAATCCCAAAGCTCCTATGCCTCTATTAACGAAGCCCTGGAAGCAACCCTACGCCTGGAAGCAAGCCAAGTCACCCAGAAAATAATAGAGGCAGCACTAGACGAAGAAGTGCAAGCCTATCTATCCCAACTTCAAGGGACTCGACCTCGGCGCTCAGGTTATTATCAACGGGTTCTAGATACGCAGTATGGCAGGATCCCTCAACTGTCTGTCCCTAAACTACGTAAAGGGAACGCAGACCGAGAGTGGCAGATTTTAGAACGTTACCAACGTGCCCTTGGCAGTCTCCTCGATTTTTGCCTCGGCCTGTATGTCATGGGTTTATCGCTTCGGGACTTGCAAGAAGCTCTCTATGAGATTCTAGGAGCAGTCTTATCCGTTAATGCCATTAACCGAATTACGCTAAAAGCTCAGAAGCAAATGTTCCAAAGGCGTCAGACTCGTCTTGAGGAAACCCCTCCTATTCTGATTGTCGATGGTGTTTGGGCTAGTGTTCAGTGTTCCTCAGAAGACTTTTGGGAAGACCAAGCTGGGCATATCCGGAAACTACGCCATGCAGAAGACCGAGTCATTCTAGTCGCTATGGCAGTGTGGCCCGATGGCACCCAAACGGTGCTTCATTATGAAATGGCGACGCAAGAATCGGAGGCAGCTTGGTCACTATTCTTTGCGCATCTGTGGCAACGGGGATTGCAACCCTATTCGGTGAAGTTGATTGTGAGTGATGGTACGACTGGGTTGCCTAAGGTGATTCGTGCTCTGTTTCCCCTCGCACAACATCAACGCTGCATTACCCACAAGGTTCGAGCCATGCTGCGGCATTTAGGCTATGGGCAATTGTCGTACCTGGATGCGCAAGGACAAGAGCTTTCACTTCCTGAAGCTAAGAAACAGCGGTATGCACAAATTCAACATGATGCCTACGCCATCTATAAAGCGCCCACCTGGGAAGGGGCAGTTATTTCATTTCTGGTGTTTGAGAAAAAGTGGACAGACATCGAACCTGACGCCGTCAGAACCTTTATCAACGATTGTGCCCTGACTTTGAACTTCTATGATTTTGATGCATCTCTTCACTCACTCATTCGAACCTCAAATGCACTCGAGCGGTTGTTCCGGGAATTCCGAACCAAGGCCGATGAAATTGGTGCGTTCCCTAATGAAGAGAGCTGTTTAGCAATTCTCTTCCTCGTTTTTCGTAGGGATCATGCCAAGCATGATCGGCTCAAAAACCGTGGCGAATAAATCGGGACACTAACCTTATTTCGATGACTCGTAGAGACAAACATCGGATCATCCGCTGTCATCCCTCCCTCACCGTCCACCATCCGAACTCGAAGATTAGCCCGCAGTGCTTCATCGGTTTGCTCATCGACAGGCACCCGACCCACGGATCCATGCTTGGCCTGACGGATAGTGATTTCCACCCCGTTATAATCCCCAGCATTGAGACTAGAGATTTCCTCTGCCCGCATCCCGGCAAACACCATCAAACAGAGGATCGCCCGATCTCGTCTCTGTGTCTTCCGCTTCTCCAGTGCCTCAAACAGTGCTTCCACCTGAAACAGCTCTAGATTCTTCCCCTCCGTCTCTGGCGTTACTGGAATACTAATGGCCGCACCGGGATTGTCCTCGATATACCCAGCCTTCTTAAGCCAAGAAAAGAAGCTTTTAAGAGCCGTCAATATTGCCCCTACCGACCCCTGCTTTAACTGCTGACCTGACTCTAGATAAGTCTTGTAGCGTTTCAGATCGTTCATAGTAATCTGATGCCAGTCCTTGTTCACCCACAAACTGAACTGTCGTAGATGACGTTCATAGTTGCGTCGGGTGTTAGCCGCCAGGTTCTTCAGGGTGAGGAACTGTTCGATTCTGACTTGACGCAAGTTCACCACCGCTGGCTTAGGCAAGGGCGTTTCAGATGCAGGTTTGCTCTCCTCTAGTTTTTCTGTGCCGAACTCAATCAGACGGACGGTTGGGATGTCGGAAGTTTGAGAGAAACGCGACATAGATTTGACCACAGAACGAACTTGAAGATCACTATATAAGATCGGTGATTGTTACTCCAGATTTCTATATATAGCACTACGCATTTTGCTTAGGACGGATTTCATGCTTAGAAGCTGGCAACCGAATAGTTCTGCTCGATGAATGTCTTAACACGCTTTAGTAGCGCTATAAAATCTGGAATAAGAATCACCGATCTAATAGTGTGATCTTGAACTTCATGCTCTGTGGTGTAATTGATGTTGCGTTTTGCTCAACGCTCCGACATTCCACCCGTCCGTCTCATTAAGCTTGACAGGAAAAACCGGAGGAGAACAATTCCTAGTCAAACTCGACTTATGTGTGCAGGGCCGGTTCAAGGAACTTCCTATGGAACTTCTAAGGCTTATTCACTTGTAGCGATTTTCGTTGCTTTCCCTGAGATCTTCTTTGCGTTAAGCCCTTGATGAACTCTATAGCATCATCCACAAACGTATAGACAATCGGCACCACAATCAGCGTTAGCAGAGTCGAAATCACCAGCCCTCCTAAAATCACAGTTGCAATAGATGAATAGGCATCCGAGCCAATTTCAGGGAAGAAGGCCAGCCGAACTACAACAATTAGTGTGGTCAGTGTAGTCATCACAATTGCTTTTAGCCGTACTGGTCCAGCCTGTGAGATCGCCTCCTCTCTGGAAATACCTTCTTTTCGCTTGGTTATAATCAGCTCCAATAGCAAAATTGCTGCTGACAAAGACAGTCCCGAGAGAATGATAATCCCCAGAATTGAGACCGTGGACAGCGTTTGATTGGCGAGAATCAACCCACCAAAGACACCCACGAGTTGCAACGGTACCGATAGCATCATCACCAAGGGGTGAATAAAGGAATTGAACTGGATGACCAGAATGATATAAATCAGCACTAGCGAAATGGCTAGACCATCGAGCAGGCGTGTGAACTCAGTCATCATATCGGTCATATCACCCATGGAGTCAATCCCATAGCCAGGTGGAATCTCTAACTCAGCTCCAGCACGCATGGCGATCGCCATACTCAGATCCATTGAAGCAGGACCCTGACGGCGGTAGTAACCATTGACATAAACCACCCGCTTGCCGTTGACATGTTCAATCAACGTTGGTCCTTGACGATAGTCGAGCTGCACCAGTGTATTCATGGGAACCTGTTTGCCATAGGATGTTGTCAGGTAGGTGCTTTCTAAATCTTGGACTGTTCCCCGATCCACTTCGTCATAGCGTACTAAAATTGAATTTTGTCTTAGATTTGGTCGGTTGTAAGAACGCTGGGTCATACCGCCATTGAGGGCAAATCGGGCTTGGGTGGCAATGGCTTCTACATTCAAACCCAACTCCTGGGCACGGCGGCGATCAATATTTAGCATTAGCTCTGGCTGAGTCATGGCTGCGCTGGTGTGAGCCATCATTAGTCCCGGTGTTTCTTCAGCAATCCGCAACACGTTGTTCGCCAGTTTGTGGAGGATATTGAGATCATTGCCATAGATCGCTAGCTGAACGGGTGCAGCGGAGGTAGCCATTACATCCACACCCATTTCTTTGAGCGCCAGCCGTCGGATACCGGAAATCGTTGCCATTGCCTCGGCATGAACCTCATCCATCACTTGCCAGATGTCACGCTTACGATTCAGCTTCAACGTCACGGTGAGCGAGGCAGTATTGGCATTGCCCATACTGTAGCCCGTGAAGTAGGTGCTATTTCGGGTAAGTTCAAAGCCCACTTGGGAGGAGACTTTTTCCACCTCAGGCTGTTGGAGTAACAGCGCTTCTAGCTGGGCAGTACTGGAATCGGTTTTAGCAAAGGAACTACCTGCCTCCATTTCTAGTGAAGCCATAAACTGCCCGGAATCGCCTAGGGGCATCATTTCCTGGGGTACGAGCGGATAGAGCGAGATTGCCAGCACCACCGTAGAAGCGATGACGGCCAAAGTCACTTCCCGGTTGCGAAGCGTTAGCTGTAAGAGCCAGCTATAACCGCGTTCTAATTGTCGGAAACTATAGCTAATGGGGGTCAGCAGTTTTTGTAACCAAGTTTTGTGACGGGTTGGAGACCAGGTGCGATAAAAGAATGCCGCCAGGAGTGGTACCAGCGTGACCGACACCACTACCGACGCCACAAATGCAAAAATCATCGGCCACACAAGGCCCACAAACATGAGTCCTGTCAGACCACCAGACAGCATGCTCGGCAGCAAGGCAGCTACCATCACACAGCTGGCTGCAACACTGGCTAAAAAGACTTCACCAGTTCCCCGAATAGCCGCTGCTAGCGGACGGAATCCCTGGCGGATTTTTTGCTCGATGGCGTCAATCACAATAATGGAGTCATCCACCAACTTCCCGATCGCCATCATCATGCCAATCAATGTCGAAGAGTTGAGAGACATCTGCATGGGGCCAAAGGGTAATGTTGAAAGCGCCAGCGACATGGGAATAGAAATCATGATCAATGCTGTGGCACGAAAATCTTCTAGGAAGAGTAAAATAACTCCCCCAGCGAGAAGAACACTGATGAGCAATTCCTTAAACGTGCTCTGCAAAATGATATCGACCAGGAAGGAGTTGTCATAAGCTTCTTGAAATTCCAATCCTGGATATTCCTGTTTAATCTTCTCTAGTTCTGCACGCACCCGTTTAATCACTGCAGGTGAACTAGAGTCCGGCTTTTGAATAATGTTCACAGCGAGGGCCGCTTGGCTGTTGTAGCGGTAACTGCTGCGCCGTTCTTCAAAGGTATCCTCAACCGTCGCCACATCCCGAAGATAGACCACTTGGCCATCGCGCTCTAGAAGTGGATAGGCCAGCAATGCTGCTGCATTTTGCACCCGCTCATCAGTGCGCACGAGGATTTCTGTGTCCCCCTGAGTTAGGATGCCAGAGCCTTGACTCAAATTATTCCGATCCAGAGCATCACGCACCTCTACAATAGATAGCCCATAGGCTCCCAACTTTTGGCGATCGACAATCACTTGAAGCTGTCGGCGGTAACCACCAAGGATCGAAACTGCCTGGACATTTTCCACTTGGGTGAGTCGATCCACTAGGGTATTATCGGCAAACTCCCGTAACTGCACCGGGTCCCATTGATCCCCCATCAGGGCCAAGGTCAACACAGGGCGGTTTAAGGGGTCAATGGGCAACACCCAGTAGGAACGGGCGTTAAGTCCTTGCAGTTCAGTATCTCCTTCCGCTGCGTTCATAAGGCTTTGGACGGACTGCACTGCCCGGTTAATGTTGCCGCCCCAGCCAAACTGGATCGTTACTATGGATAGATTTTGCTGGGAGGTTGAACGCACGAACCGGACATCTTCCAGTACCGTCATTCGCTGTTCCAGAGGTTTGGTAATATAGGCTTCCACTTCCTCCGGTGAAGATCCAGGGGCCTGGGTAATGACGGCTACCAGCGGACTTTCCACGTAGGGCATCATCCTCACTGGCAGCCCCAGTAAAACCAGTAGTGACAGGATCAAGATGCCGATATAGAATGCAGTCACTAGGACTGGATGCTTGATAGACCAGCGGGTAAGGAATTCTTTCACTAAAGTTACTTGATGTTAAAGGCTAGGGTTGCAGGTTCAGCATCCTTGGCCTTCACCTGAACTGTCCAAGGACCTGCCATCCCAAAGTTGGTTTTAATTTTGAACTCCTGGTCTTTATCTCCGGGTTCCACAATGGCCAGGGAGGTCATATCTGCTTCGCCTTCCATAGGCATTGAGACTTGGACAGAGACATCATCTGGTGTGAGATTCTCCTTTTCAACGTGGACCACAAGTTCGGCATCGCCCATGGGCATTTCGGCGGATTTAGGACTCACCAAATGAATATCCTTGGACTGTTTTGCCTGCTCTGTGCCTGATGTTTGGCTGTGGCCCATGTCTTCCCTATCGCCATCGGACTTGGATTTTGCCTGCTCTGTGGGAGCTTCTGCGCTGTCCGATGTCTCTGTAGCTTGTTCTCCTGATTGCGCACTACAGGAAAATAGAAATGTGCTCACGAGAGCGATCGCCAAAAATAATTTCTTCATATCAGTCCTCATAATGAATGCTGTTGATATTGTTTGAGGTCAATTCAATTCCTCGAAAGGCGCTCTATTGAGCCGTTAGCTTGAACTGGGCGCGTCCTTGATGCTCGGCATCCTTGATTTGGGCCTTAATCACCCAGTCTCCCTTCATCCCAAAGTGGGTCTTAACCCGGAACTGACCCGGTTTCGGCAAAGCTTTGAGGTCTACCATGGCAGTCATAGGAGCCATATTTTTCATGGGCATCGTCACATCCACTACGAGCTGCTTAACGGCCAAGGGGGATTGAGTGGCCGCATCGACCACTTGCAAAATCAACTCCTCGGTTCCGGCCTTCACAGTTTTCGTCTTGGGACTGACCAGCTGAATTGAGACATTTCCTGCTGTCGGTGTAGACAATGAAGCCACGGGCTCACCAGCCGCGTTGACGACCGCAACCTTTGAGTCCTCTAACAATCGCGAAGTGCCCGTTGTAATGACACGATCGCCAGACTTCAAGCCCTTAAATATTTCAACGCGATCACCACTCACGAGTCCCTGTTTTATCCTGCGCCGCACTGCAACTGCCTCTTCGCCACTACCCTGCACCACCCACACCGCTGGCTGCCCCCGAAACTGATGCAAAGCCGTCTGGGGGACGGACAGTGTTGCGGGTTTACTGGCTTTGATGATCTGCATTTCTAGAAACTGCCCCGACAGTAGTTGATCGCTGGGGTTATTCACCACTGCTTCCACTGTGACTGTGCGGGTTTGGGGATCCGCGCTGGGGAAAATGCTGGTGATTTTGCCTGTAATCGGTGGCATCTTCGTACCCGGAATCACTGCTTTGACGCGGGTTCCTTTACCAATGCCGACCGCATCAGCCTGAGCGACATTTGCTCGTAGCCTTACCCGGCTATAGTCCCCAATTTTGAGCACTCCCATTCCGGGCTGAACCACTACCCCCGGATCGGCCATCCGAGACTGTACAATCCCGCTAATGGGAGCGGTGAGATTGGTATAGCGCTCCATGACAACCGCTGTGTTTGCCTTTGCTTGGAATTGGTTGATCTTGGCACGGTCTCGCCCTAGCTCTGCCTTCATTCGCACCCACTTGGTTCTTGCTCCCGAAATTGCCGACTCCTTGGCTGTCACCTCTGATGCAACGAGGTCATAGTCGTTTTGGGAGATGGCCCCACCTGCGACCAGAGCTTTAAAACGTTTGGCCTTGAGCTTCATGTAATCCAGTTCAGCAGCCATACGGTCAATCTCACGTTGTTGTTCCTCTAACTGCATACTGTTGGCGACCAAAATCTCACGCATGACGTCCCTCTCAGCCTTCGCCTCGACCAAATCAGTTCGTCGCTCTAAAGCATCGAGTTGGACAATCACTTGACCCTTTTTAACGCGATCGCCCGGATAAATTGAGTAGTCCTTGAGTTGCCCCGCGATGCGCGGGTACACCGTGACTTCAAGATAGGGATATACCGAGCCTGTGTACTGAACCGTTTCCTGAACCAAACCGGGACGGATTTCCTCTACCTGAACGGGGACTGCATTGAATGCCCCATCCACGGCCATCATCTCATCATGGGACATACCCCCATGATCCATTGCTCCCTGCTCTGTATCTGCCATCGCCATCCCACCGAAATGTTTGACAGCAAACCAGATGCTACCTGAGAGGACAATGAAAATGCCCAACGCTAATAAGCTTCGGAACGGACGAAAGCCAGGGGAATGGCTGATCGAGGCGACCTGAGAGTCATTATCCTCGCACGCATCGGCCTCAGTCTCCTTGGCTTTGGCTAGCGAAGAAACAGATATTTCCGACTCAGCTTGGTTCGGCTCGACGCTTTCTTGGGGCATTTTTTTACTGAATCTGCCTAGCTGAACTGAATAAACGCTTGCTTACACAAGCATAAATACCAATTATGAAATCAGGATGAGATAGCTGAGATCCAAACAATAGAAAAAAACTCAATCTAATGGGGATTGTTCGTTTCCCTTACAATGGCCAAATCAACTAAATGGTTGTGACAAACCAATCAAGAACATTATCTGGAGTGGATTATAACTGTCTCAGGCCAAGCTATTTCATTATGAAGTTGAACAATGGCAGAGGGTAATGGCTCTGGCAAACGAGTAGATTCTGGCTTACCTTCAGTAGTTGCTGCGAAGATCAGGAATGCTCCCATACCAGCCATAATCGCGTTTTCGGCAAAGCTGATGATACCCAGTGGTGTCTTTGTATTCCCACCCACACAAGCACAATTCAACGCCAGCTTATCGATATAAACTGCCTTGAACACTGAGATAGCACCATTGACTCCAATCAACAGAGAACTAATTCCGGTTAACAGTGGTGCCACTCCAGATAAGAAACCTAGGCCAATCAGCAGTTCCGCAAAGGGGTAAGTTCTACCATAGGGTTTGAATGTTTTGGTAATAAGGTCATACTTTTGAAATCCTTCGACAAAGGCATCTAGATCCATCAGCTTCAGGGATGCCAGCATCGATAGTGATACCCCCATAAAACCTGTCATTTCTAACGAGGTTGCAAGGGTAATTAAACCAGCCGTGGAGAAGAGGGCAATCACAGGTGTGTAGGAGTAGTCAGCAGACTCAACTTCCACACCAAAATGTTGGGCCAGATCGGTATAGCCACCGATACGTTCCTCTCCAAAAAAAATTTGCGGCGTGGTGGGAACGTCATATTTTGCTTTAAATGCCTCCACCTCTTCCATAGAGCGCAATTGGTGGTCTTCATACTCAATGCTTTGCTCATTGAGCAAATTGATGGCCTTCAGGCCCCAGGGACAGTCATGGTCTGGGGTAGACATTCGATAGAGTCTAACAGTTGTCTGGGTTGTGTTTAAGGTCGTCATAACTCACCTACTCTGTGCGATTAGAGTCATTCTTAAGCTAAACCCTACAGTTGACTAGAGAGTCAAGGGGCCAACATCGCTTACCTGGATTATCAACTTGACCCTATAGTCAACTGTAGGGTTTAAAGTGAAGGTAGTTTTCAACCAAACGGAAAGATGACAACAGCCATACGCCTGAAAATTGGTGAGGTTCGACGGCAAACTGGGGTTGCTGTTGGGGCATTACGATATTACGAAAGCTTGGCGTTAATCCACTCAGAACGCGGAGACAATGGCTACCGCTACTATCCCCAAGAGACTGTGCGGCAGGTGCAGTTTATCAAGAAAGCACAAACCTTGGGTTTCTCCCTAGAAGAGATTCGGGAAATCCTCAACATTCACCAACAAGGAGATATTCCTTGTGAATGGGTTCAATCCCTGCTTCAAGACAAGATTGAACAGCTTGACCATCAAATCCAGCAGATGATCACCTTTAAATCCGAATTGGAACACTATCGAGATCGCTGGGTGACCAACCAGCCTCGACCTCAAACCGATGATATCTGCCCTCTGATTGCAACGGTTTCCTTGTAACGTTTATGCGAGTTCTACTGGTCGAAGATGAACCAGATTTAGGCGCTGCCATCAAGCGCACTCTCACCCAAGAAGCCTATATCGTTGATTGGGTTCAAGATGGTTTAGAGGCTTGGGGCTACCTGGAGAGTCAGTGGGCACAATATACTCTCGCCATTTTTGATTGGCTATTGCCAGGACTCTCCGGCGTGGAGCTGTGTCAACACCTCCGCACTCAGAATAGCCCCCTACCTATATTGATGTTGACGGCAAAAGATCGCCCGGAAGACACCGCCGAAGGCTTAGATGCGGGAGCCGACGATTATTTAGTCAAGCCTTTTCGTAAGATTGAGCTTTTGGCCCGACTGCGAGCATTGCAGCGACGTTCCCCCTACTTTCAACCTCAGCAACTCCAGGTAGGACGGCTAACCTTAGACTATGGGACTCACAACGTCTCTATCGCGGACGTAGATGGGCAAGTCCCGCAAAGTGTTCTCCTGACCCACAAAGAATTTCAACTCCTAGAATATTTCATGCAGCATCCAACGCAGATTGTGACCCGCGATCAGATCCTCAACCAGCTCTGGGGGGCTGATGCTTATGCTGTTAGTAATGTGGTGGCCGCCCTCATGCGTCAACTGCGGCGCAAGCTTTCTGAACAGGGCTGTGAAAATGCCATTGAGACGATCTATGGTGTTGGCTATCGTCTCAGCCTATGAATGAGATAAAGCTATTTCGTCAGACGCGCTGGCGTTTGGCAACTTGGTATGCAGGTGTAATGGGCATCATTCTTGCCCTAAGCGCTTTGGGAGTTTATGAAGCCATTGATCATGCCCACCGGATTGCCGCAGATCGAGAATTAAAGTCCATTGCAGGCCGACTACATGACAACCTAGAACCCACGTTACAGCAGCCGGGTATTATCTCAGACGCTGCAAAGCGTTTCTTACCAAATTCTTGTGTTGGTTTCCATCAATGCTCAACGGCTATTGTTGCCAATCACTCACCTGGAGAGGTATTCCAAGGTGGCTACTACATTCGACTGCTCAGTCCTACCGAAGAACTCTTAGCCATGGCTGGACTCAAGACTCAGGGGTTGCCCATGACCTCACCGACGAAACCATGGCAATTTCTCAAGGACCAATCAAAAATCCGCTATCGCCAAATTACTCTACCGCTACAGAATTCAAATGTACCCCTATGGGGATATTTGCAAGTGGGTAGTTCTCTGGAAGTCTCTGACCAATATCTGGCGTCCGTGAGATTGGCATTTTTTATCGGTTTCCCCTTAACACTAGCTTTTGTGGGAGTGGCCAGTTGGTGGCTAGCAGGGCGGGCGATGCGCCCAATTCATCAGTCTTATCAGCAGATGCAGCAGTTCACCGCCGATGCCGCCCATGAGTTGCGGACGCCCATTGCCGCAGCACAAGCAACGGTAGAATCCGTCTTAGACGCTCCTCACCTTTCGGAAACCGAGACGCGAGAGACACTTAAAGTTCTGGATCGTCAACACCAGCGCTTGTCACAACTGATTCAAGACTTGCTGTTGCTAACGCGATTGGATCGTCAGGCCCAAACCAGCCCGGAGCAGTCCTGTTGTCTTCAAGATTTGGTGAATGATATTGCTGAAGAGTTGGCAGCTCTGGCCTTGAATAAACAGGTGCAACTCCAAACTGATATTCAGGTTGATCAGCCGCTGCGGGTTAATGGGGATGAAGCACAGTTGTACCGCCTCGTCTTCAATCTGGTGATCAATGCGATTCAGCATACTCCTGAAGGGGGCAAAGTCACACTTTCGCTAGAGAAGAAAGACCAGCAGGCGGTGATACAGGTGCAAGATACGGGAGTAGGGATTACCCCTGAATACCAATCAAAAATCTTTGACCGCTTTTATCGCGTGAATAGCGATCGCAACCGACAAACGGGCGGCTCGGGTTTGGGGCTGGCGATTGCTCAGGCGATTGCAAAAGCGCATAGAGGCAAGATCCAGGTCCAGAGCCGATTAGGTCAAGGTTGTTCTTTTCGAGTTTACCTTCCCCAGGCAACGAAGTACCCCCTATGCTAGGATTCGGGCATGACACGTCAAGAAATGCTGCAAACGATTAGTCACTTATTACAGCAACAGCCTCAAGAGAAGCTGGAGGCTGTTTTGGGTTGGCTGGAACAGAGCGATGATGACTTTGAACGACGACTGCGTACTGATGTAGAAGCGGGGCAGTTCGATCAGCTCATTGCTGATGTTATCGCTGAAGATGAAGCAGGAGAGACAATCAATCTTGAAGCATCGTGCGACAAAGACCTTTTGGAAGCTGTATAACAAGCTGTCTCCTGACCTGCAACGCCAAGCCCGCAAACAGTATCGACTGCTTCGACGTCATCCACAACATCCATCTTTACGATTCAAACCCGTTAGCAAACTGTGGTCGGCAAGGGTCAACGATGATTACCGGGCCTTAGCAGTCAAACGTGATGATGCTTACGTGTGGTTTTGGATTGGTCCCCATCGTGAATACGACAAAATTCTTAGCAGTAGTCACTAGATTGGGCTAGGAGAGACCAGCGGCTTAGGCTCTGAGTTAGTGATTGCAAATGCCATTGCAAAAGCACATAAAGGCAAAATGCAAGCCCAGAACCAGTTAAGGTAAGAGACTACCTTTGCGGTACTTTTCCAGAGCTGTAAGTTGGACCAGCGGGCGCATTTAAACAGAAAGTTGCGCTTTTACTTGAAATCCTTTTCCTGCATAGCTTCAAGATCGCGATATTGGAATTTGCTAAGAAAACCCTCGTTAATTTAGTGCTCTGGAATTAGCCAGTATTTTGCCCTAAACAGCAGAAGAAAAATCATCTAAAGATCAAACTTGTCATCTTGCTCATTGAAAAGCGCAATCACATCTCCTTGCCTGAAACCAATCCCGACCTCAGTTCAGCAAAATACGGGAGTACTATCAGTCAATGACTTTCGATATTGATGCACTGTTATGGGCCTGTGCTGTCTTTATATCTGTCCGGATAGGCTTGGGCATAAACCAGCGACCAAACCGGGCATAGAGGGCCGGAATCACCAGCAAAGTGAGAGCTGTGGAGGTGAACAACCCTCCCAGGACAACAATCGCCAATGGCTGGAGGATTTCGTTGCCTGCACCGTTGGTGATTGCCAGGGGCAACATCCCCAGGGCTGAGGTCAAGGCTGTCATCAGAATGGCGTTTACTCGTTCTAGTGAACCGTGGAACACCGCTTTCTGGAGTGGCAATCCCTCAGCAAACTTGCTGTTGTAATTGTCCACCAGCAATAAACCATTGCGAACGGCCACCCCAAACAGGGTGATGAAACCGATCAATGAGGCTACTGACATAACACCACCTGTCAATAGGATAGAGACGATTCCCCCTACCAGTGCTAGGGGTAGGTTGATCATGATCGCCACGGTTGCAGGGAGGGATTTGATGGAGAGGAACATCAGCACCGCAATCGCAATCGCCGCCAGAATGCTGTACACCAACAGATTATTAGTGGCGCTTTGCTCTGCCTCGAACTGCCCACCATACTGAATGAAGTAGCCTTTGGGCAATTGCACCTTCTCTTGGATCTGGGTTTGGATATCACTAACGACGCTGCCCAGATCTCGATCAGAAACGTTTGCCGACACCACAATCAGGCGAGACACATCTTCGCGGTTGACGACATTTGCCCCCATACCATAGCCAACCTTAGCCACATCACCTAGTGAAATCACTTCTCCTGTTGATGTCGAAAGGGGAATGGCACTGATGGCATCCAAGCTACTGCGAGCCGATTCGGGCAATGTGACGGTAATATCAATCAACTGCTGATCTTCTGGCACCTGAGAAACAACCCGACCGTTCAGGGCCGTTTCCACCACGGTCGAGAGTTGGGCCATCGTCAGACCATAGCCCGCTGCGGCTTTCCGATCGTACTGAATCTGCACCTGGCGAATGGGCAGTTGAGGCTCAAGCTGTAAATCCACTATCCCTGCAATCGGTTCGACGGTATCGCGTACCTGTTCACCAATACTCCGAAGTTCGGCCAGGTCCGGACCAAAGATTTTGATCGCAATTGCGCTCCGTACCCCAGAGAGGACCTCATCCATCCGGTGAGAGATAAACCCACCCACGTTAGGCGCGACCCCAGGCAGTTTCAGGAATGCTTCTCGCAGTTGCTTAACGCTAGCGTCCCGATCCTTCAAGGCTTGGTCGCTGAGTTCGATATCGACGTGGGCCATGTTCACACCCGCACCATCAGCATCGCCCGGAGAACGACCAGCCCTTACCTGCACCCATTTATACAGAGGATTGTCCTTCAAAGAGTTGGCCAGGGCATTGCCCGCGCCATTGGTGATATCCAGCGAGATGCCGGGAAACAGCACCATTGAATTTACAAGAGATGTTTCCTGAAACTCTGGCAGAAACACCCGCCCCAATGACGGCACGATCACTGCGACTGCCACCAAGGCCGCTAGAGCCAGGGCGAGAATAAGCTGAGGGACTCGCATTGACAACCTCAGCAGCGGTCGATAGAGCTGTTCGGCCAATCGTGACACGAACGTACCTTCCTGGGGCAAATTCTGATTTGCTAGCAAAATGGCACAGAGGGCAGGCGATAAGGTCATCGCCACTAGAGTGGAAGCCAGAATTGAGAACAGATAGGCCAGTCCCATTGGGGCAAAGATGCGACCCTCCACCCCGGTCAAGCTAAAGATAGGAGCAAACACGACGACAATAATCACCGTGGAAAAAATCACTGCTAGCCGTACCTGAACTGAGGTATCAAACACCACTTGAAAAGAAGGTTTGGGATTGCCCTGGGCCTGATTCTGGCGCAGACCACGATAGCAGTTCTCCATATCCACAATTGCATCGTCCACCACCGAGCCGATGGCAACTACGAGCCCCCCCAAGGTCATCGTGTTGATGCCCAGGCCAAAGGCTTTCATGAACAGTAGGCCAATCAGCAGCGATAGAGGAATGGCGCTGAGGGTGATAATCGCCGTGCGCCAGTTCATCAAAAACAGCAACAGGATCACTGATACGATCACCACCCCCTGCAGGAGAGAGCCGCTGACATTGCGAATAGCCAAATCAATGAAGTTAGCCTGCCGAAACGTGCGGGTCACCTGCACATCTCCTGGGAAGGTGGCTCGCAAATCAGCGATCACATCCTCAACTGTTTTAGTGACGGTGGGTGTATCCACTGCTGGCTGCTTATTAATCATCAACACCACCGCTGGCTGACCATTCAGGCTGGCATCACCCCGCTTCAGAGCGGCTCCAGTCTGCACAGTGGCCACATCCCGTAGCAAAATCGGCTGGTCATTCTGTATCTTGACGACCGATCCCTGCAAGTCCTCAATGGATTGAATTTGCCCCATGCCTCGCACTAGCAGTTCCCGGCCCCCTCCAATCAAGAAGCCACCTGGCGCATTGGAATTGGCACCGGTAGCAGCAGTAGTGACTTCATTGAGGGATACGTTGAGATCCCTCAGCTTTGCAGGATCAATCAGGATCTGTTCCTGTCGCTCATCACCCCCATAAATCGTCACCTGGGAAACGCCTGGGACTGAGAGAATCTGGTTTCTCAGGGTGACATCTACCAGGCGACGCAGATCAATCATGGACGTCTGTCCTTGACCATCAACGGTGAAGGCGTACTGCAAAATCGTGCCCAACGGTGACACCAACGGTGAGATTTCTGGCGGATGAGTATTTTCGGGGAGTTGGCTGGTGACCTGTTGCAAGCGTTCAGTCACGGCTTGGCGTGCTTGATAGATGTCGGCATCTTGATCAAACACGACGCTGACCATCGACAGACCCACCTTTGAGGACGATCTCACCGTCGTTACCCCTGGCAAGCCATTGACCGAACTCTCAATGGGCACGGTGATCTGAGTTTCCACTTCTTCAGGGGCTAGGCCGATGACTTCCACCTGGATATCTACCTGGGGCGGGGCGAAGGATGGGAACACATCCAGTGGCATTTGGGTGACGCTGAAGATACCCCAAATCGTGACCGCGATCGCCCCCGCGACAATGAACCATCGCTGAGCAATGGAATTTTTGAGAATTTGATTCAGAAGTGCATTCAGCATCTATCGAGAATTTCCCCTAACTGTTGGAATAGGTGTCTTATGAGAGGGTGTTTTTCTTTTTACGACCGTTGCTGATCAACACAATCGCCACGACAGATAACCCAATGCCGCCTCCCACTGCAGCCAGCAGAGTCTTAGGCATACCACCAGATTTTTCAGCGGTGGCAGCTTCACTGGGATCGCCTTTGACCATATCGCCTTTCTCGTCGGCCTGAGCATGAGCTTCATTGGTTGCAGGCGCTGCTTCTGTAGCTTGAGTTTTGCGAGACTCAGCATACAGAGACAAGCTGCCCTCAGTCACTAGCTGCTCATCAACCGATAACCCTTCCAAAACTTCGACCATTTCGCCTTTGGTTGCTCCTGTGGTGACGGGCACCGGCTCATAGAAATTTTCGTACTGCACAAATACCAATTGCCGACCGTTATCTTCGACCAGAGCAGTCACGGGAATCATGACAGTACCACTAGCATCAGCGGCAGGCTCAATAGAGGTGACCTTAATGCCGAGCAACGAATCGGTTTGAGTGTTGACCTCGACGCGATTCACGCCGCCTTCAGCCTGGAACTCATCGCCATGACCCACGTGGGCCAGGGCAGCAGGTGTGCTCATAGCAAGGCTCAAGGCTAGAATAGAACTCAATAAGGGCAACTGCTTCATGGTATTTCCTCGCAATTTTCGACAGCACGCAGCAAAATCCCCAACAGGATGCCACAGGGCAGATGAAAATCAGATGAAATGAGCACGACTCCGGTAGAATCGGCTTCGTGGTGGATATAGATCTTCAGAAAAGCATCCGTGGTTTTAGCGACACTACATCTTCATTAAATATAGTAACTAGCTCCTGATACTCTTAGCTCTGGCAAGGATTTCAAGATTATCAGAGGTCATCCAGTATGCTCGCACAATTCAAACTGCGCTTTACCCAATCAACACGCAAAAAGATTGAAGCTAAACTGCGCCAGGCATACGGGAGTCAGAATTTACGTCTGGTCAAACGTATTAGTGCTTTATTGCAGCTTGGTCAAGGTGGTTCAGTGGCACAGGTAGCTGAAACATTGGCACTAGGCGAACAAACGATCAGGGATTATCTGCATGCATTTCTAAAACGAGGTATCGCTAGCTTTAGATACAAAGCGTCTCAAGGACGTCGCAGCAAACTCACTCCACGGCAACGACAACAGCTCAAGTCATGGATTAAAGCAGGTCCGCTCAAAGCTGGATACGAGTGTGGTTGTTGGAGTGCATTAATGGTTCAAGACCTGATTGCGAAACGCTTCAATGTTTCCTATCATCCCCATTATGTGAGTACTCTACTGAGGAACTTAGGCTTTTCATTTCAAAGAGCACGGTTTGTTGCAGCTCATCTCAATGAAGCCAAGCGACAAGAATGGATGACACACAAATGGCCTGAGATTTTGCGTTTATCAGCAGCCAAAGATGCCCTAATTTTATTTGGGGATGAGGCCAGTTTTGCGCAGTGGGGGTCGTTAAGCTACACCTGGAGTCTTCGTGGAGACCAGCCAACATTGCCCACCAGTGGTAAACGGAAGGCTTACAAGGTGTTTGGATTAATTGATTATCATTCTGGTCAGTTCTTCTATCAAGGTCAGACGGGACGCTTCAATTCTGAAGGGTATACTGCTTTTCTAACTCAAGTACTCCAGCAGACTCACAAGCATATTATTCTCATTCAGGACGGGGCTAGATATCACACCAGTAAAGCAACTAAGCAGTTCTTTGACCAGCAATCCGCTCGCCTTACTCCTTTCCAATTACCCACATATTCTCCTGACTTCAACCCAATTGAATTCTTGTGGAAGAAACTCAAAAAACGCAGCACACACCTACGGTTCTTCAAGCAATTTGATGACTTAGTTCAGCAGGTCGATGAGGGGCTACTGTACTTTAGTCAGACTCCCAATGAAATTACTGTCTTAATGGGCAAATATTGCAAAACCTTGGGTACACAAGCTGCCTAGCTAATCACGGATCTTTATCTGTAGATCTATAGCTTCGGTGCTATGCGGATTCTACTGGTAGAAGACGAAGAAGATTTGGGACTGGCGATTAAGCAAGTGCTGGTCGGGGAAAAGTACGTGGTGGACTGGGTTACTGACGGGGCGCAAGCATGGCACTGCTTGGAAAGCCAGTGGACGGATTACACTGTGGCGATTTTTGACTGGCTGCTGCCAGAACTCTCCGGCCTAGAGCTATGTCAGCGACTCAGAGCACGTCAAAATCCACTCCCAGTGTTGATGCTGACTGCTTTGGGACAACCTGAAAATCGCATCGCTGGGCTGGATGCGGGAGCCGACGATTATTTGGTGAAACCCTTCGTCATGGAGGAACTGTTAGCACGACTGCGGGCCTTACAGCGGCGATCTCCCCAGTTAAAGCCCCAACAGTTAACCGTGGGTGTTTTTACCCTAGATGATGCTAACACGCTGCTTCAAATCGACCTCCCCGATCAGCCTGTCCAGGAGATTCCTCTCACACTGAAAGAGTTTCAGGTGTTGGCCTACCTGATGGAAAATTGTGATCGTATCATCCCCGGCAGTAAGCTACGCTCCCAGTTATGGGACATTGACGAAGAACCCATCAGTAATGTCGTCGCCGCTCAGATCCGCCTGTTGCGCCGCAAGTTTGACCGCTATGACTGCGATTGTCCCATCGAAACAGTACCGGGGCAGGGATATCGCTTTAGGATATCCCCATGAATAGCCAACAGCTTTTTCGTCGGAGTCGCCTGCGGTTAGCCGCCTGGTATGCCCTGGTCATGGGAGGGATTTTGGGCCTATTGGGCTTGGGAATGGCCCACATTCTGGTGCAAGCGAACTGGGCCGCACTAGAGCGTGAAATTGAGTCCAGTGCGGGGACGTTGCACGATAGCCTAGAACCAATGCTGCCCCCTGCACAAGACCCGACAGGGGTGCTGCAGCAAATCTTTCCTGATCTGTGTGTAGTAGAGCAACCCTGTGAACCTAATCCATCTCTGATTCAACGCCACACCTTAGGAATTAGCGATCGGACCACGTATTACATTCGCCTATTCGATAACCAGGGAAACCTGCTGGCCTATTCCCCCAATCAGCCAGAATCGCTGTCTTCCACCCTAAACCCCGATACCTGGCAAACCCTACAAACCAAAGATAGCCACCGCTATCACCAGTTCACCACCATTCTTCACGGTGCGGCCCACACCCATGCTCTCGATGAGGAACCTCACAAAGCTCCCTCCTGGGGATATCTTCAGGTGGGACGGACCCTTGCCGCTTTTGATGCAGAACGGCAGCGGTTGCAGTGGATTTTAATTGGGGGCTTACCCTTGGCATTGGGGTTGGTTGCCGTTTCGAGTTGGTGGCTATCGGGTAGGGCAATGCAGCCGATTTATCAGTCCTACCGACAGCAGCAGCAGTTTACCGCCAATGCTGCCCATGAGTTGCGGTCGCCCCTTGCCAGCCTTCTTGCTACGGTAGAAGCTATTCTCCGTCTACCACCAACACAGTCGGAACAAGTGCCAACGTTGTTGAAAACGGTGGAGCGTCAGGGTCATCGTTTAAGTCAGCTTGTGACCGATCTTCTCTTGTTGACCAGTCTGGAGCAAAATACTACGGCACAACCGCCCCAACCTTGCTGCTTGAACGATATCGTTGCCGACTTGGCAGAGGAATTTGCAGAGTTAGCTGCCACAACCCAAATCCATCTCAATCATCAGATACCCGATATCGAAATCCGCATCATGGGTCAGGAATCGCAACTCTATCGCCTGGTGTCTAACCTGATGGCCAATGCGATTCAGTACACGCCACCAGGTGGTTCGGTCATGGTGTGTTTAGCTGCTCACGATCGTATTGCCACTATTGCCGTCAAAGATACGGGAATTGGCATTCCTCTAGAAGCGCAAAGCCATGTTTTTGAACGCTTTTATCGAGTGAACAGCGATCGCTCTCGTCAAACTGGGGGTATGGGGTTAGGACTTGCCATTGCTAAAGCAATTGTGCAACGGCACCGGGGGCAACTTGCCCTTGATAGTGAGATGGGGCAAGGCAGTGTATTTACTATTTCGCTTCCTTCTTGATAATCAGCCATTCTGAGCCTGTTCTATGCAGGCATTGGTTTGAATCTAGTCGGGGTAAATTCCCCGTAAAAGAGTCCATGACTTGTTCCTCAATTCTCGATCCCCTCAAAGCCCAAAAATCTGTTTTCGAGACTTTGGGCCTTTTTTGACTACTTAGTGATTAGACATAGCTCACATAGGATGCATCTAGATTCAGGGATTCCACAGCTGTATTTTCAACAATGGCAATTAGATCATTGCCACGATAGATACCAGCACCAGAGACGTCACCTTCAGAGGCTGCTCCTAAGCTGTATTTGTTGGCATTGCCGCTTAGCTGAATCATATCGTCAGCCGCATTGAAGTCCGTTAAGACAGCAAATCCATCATAAACAGGAGAGTCATACGCAGAGCCACTGGCATCTCCTAAGACAAACAGATCATTGCCGATTCCACCCGTGAAGGTGTCATACCCTTCTAAATCAATCAGGGTATCGTTACCTGTACCACCCACTAGGCGGTTAGAACCCGTTCCACCGATGAGGGTATCATCTCCCCCACGACCTTCTAGGAATCCTTCACCGACACGGGAAAGGGTGTCATCAGCGGAACCACCCGTCAAACCACTCGCAGCAGAGGTTGAATCTTGGTAAACCCGGATATTGTCAATATCAAAGCTGCTGGGAAACTCGGTAGTATCATCAGGAGATCCGGGCCAGTTGCCACCTACGGCTAAGTTCGCCAACATATACATGGGTTGGTCAGGAACGTTCTCAGTCGTATTGAAGACTTCCATGCCATCGATAAACCAAGTCAATTCACCGGGTTGCCAGTCCACTGCAAAGGTGTGCATGCCATCCGCAAAGTCAATGCCACTAAACCAGCTACCTTCCATGCCGTGATTACCGGGCTGACTGGGATCTTGATAATGAACAGTGGTGTAGGCTGTGCTGGTGTCGTCGCCCAAGATTTCCATGATGTCAATTTCGGGGGGCCACTCACCGGATTCAGGCAGCATCCAGAAGGCTGGCCATAGTCCTTGCCCCGTAGGAGATTGGCCACTGATTTCAAAGTAACCATATGTGAAAGACATGCTGTCATGACCTGAGATCATGCCTGAGGTATAGTCAAAGGTTTTACCAGAGTCAAACCAGGTCTCTCCTTCGACGGTTTCTTCTTTAGCAACGATGGACATTACACCGTCATTGAATTCGAAGTTACCGCCGTCGGTGTAATATTGCAGTTCGTTATTGAAGGAGTTGGTGCGGCTGCCGTAGTAGTACTCGGTGTCCCACTTGGTGCGATCTAGCTCTGTACCATTGAATTCATCATTAAAGACCATGCTCCAGTTGGCTTTAGAGTCAGGATGAATCCCAGTGTCGAGATCATCATCAACGGTGACACCATCCCCAAAGTTCTTTTCCCACCCTTGGCCTTTGATGCTGTGGCCTCGCTGCCAGTTTTCAGGTTTGGGCTTGTCTAGTCCAGGAGGAGTGAAGCCATTCCCTAAGCCTAAGCCCTTCCCTTTTCCAGGGAATAGTGTTGTTGGTGTGGAATTAGAGGTATCGATGCCTGTATTGCTAGGTGAGGAAACGGGATTAGAGGTCAAACCCAAGTTTCCTTGGTTTGAGGTGAGGTCTAAAGCATCGGGTTGTCCCATGCCCAGTTTAGATTGACCTTTGTTTCCTTTAGTTGTGGACTTAGGCATGATGGCACTCCTGTGTGTAAACGAAATTTATGAATGGTGAAGTCAGTCACTATCAATTAGAGTGGCTGGCTTCTCCCTGAAAGTTGATGCTTTGGGCAAGAAGCCAAAAGGATTGCCAAATTTATATCAAGAGCTTTTTGAGAGCTATCGCAGTGATGATTGATTTAGAATTCATGCTCTAGCGGAGAGCACGTAATATCTGATGTAATTCATCTAGGCAGTGTGGCAAAAAATTGATTTGTTTTTGACTCGAACTTAAATACAGACTAATCGTTGTAGCTACCTTGAATGTCAAGGAACTTCTTAATAAGAAAAACTTATGTCTTCTTCTGATCTCTCAAGATTCTTTTCACGACAATATTTCAAGATTTTAATAATTTCAAGATTTCATTTAGTGTCAGATATCGCGAGATCTAAGAATATCTTTTTTAGGTATATATTAGCTTCGCGATCAACTCTCTATTTCTTCCTGGATTTACTTTTTTTCATATAGGAGGCCAGCTCCTCGATATATGACATATCGGAGTCTTAACCCTTAAGACATCTAAAAACGACAGCCTACATAAAATCTAATAGACTGTGGAATCATCTATCCATAAGCTATTAAAGGCTTTTTAGAGCATGACGACTTAACTAAATTAGTCAGATAAATTTGATGCTAACCTTGATATTAATCTCACATATAAAAAAATCTCAATGCTATAAACATTGAGATCGATCCAGGTATAGGAAACTTATATATAATCTGATAAATATTATTTTACTTAAATTAGTTTTAAGCTCTTAATGCTGTACATGTATAGATGTATTTTTGTGCAGCTAATTAAGATTAAAAATTTTGAGTTTATTAATAAAAATTTGTCATGCAAAATTCAAGATAATCCACAATATATGGCTAGTCAATATCTTGTGTCTAGCTTATAAATCTATTATGGAATATGGATGTTTAATATGATGTCTTCGCAAAAGAAATTTGTGTATAAGAAATGTACAACAAGTATTCTTTAAACTACATCCCCCTGCCCCATCTAAGTTATGGAGTCGGTTATATCTCATTGCTTCTAAGTGTCACTGTACTTTCCGCAAGTTCGGTGGTCCCATTGGGTAAATCGCCTAAGAGACATAATTTGACGGATCGATTGGTCGGCGTTAGAGGAGCAGGCGATACTTCAAACCCTGATGTCCCTGGTTCTTACGGATTTTGTGGGGTGAATTACTCAACCCCTTTTCACAACAGTGTTCCGTAGCATGTAGAGTCCATGATGCTCATACCCTTGGTCATCATGGAAATCACCAGTTCCGGACACAAAACCATTTGCCTTCCTTTTTCTTCTGAAGCCGATTACCGGAAACTGATCACTAAAGGAAGTGCCTTCCGGGAAAAACTGGATGAACTCATAGCAAAGCACCCTGAACTCTTTCCCTCCAACATTTGTGGAGGTTACTGGCTTCATGATTCCGTCTATTCCAAGAAGCTGGATATCACGACTCGTAGAATCAAATTGGTCGCCAATCAAGCGGTGTATCAAATCCGCCCCGCTTTTCTGCTGCCTTACATGGTGGGGATGACTGATGAGGTTGAGAAGGCCATGTATCTTAGGCGCTTTGGCGTACCTTTTGAAGCACTCACCTATGTCTTCGGTCATGATCCGAGCTACTGGTATCGTCTCTACCAAGGACTTGGCCGCCTCTCCATTGTGGGAACCACTGTCAAAGATACAGAAGCAATTCCAGTCAACCTAACAGCTGACGAAAAGCATAGTTGGCTTTTAGGTGATCGCGTCTACATCCCGACGACAGTTGGTGCTGGCTGTTTTCTAGGCGTAGATATTGTCGAGAGTGCTGAAACTCCTGACTTGGTGAAAGGGTATGGCACTTTTAGAGATGAAGCCCTCAACCTAAATCCAGGCTATCAAACAGAAACGGTCACGTTAGATGGCTGGGAGCAGTCCCATTGTGCTTGGAAGATCATCTTTTCAGGCGTCGCTATTATTCTGTGCTATTTACACTCTGTTCTAGATATTCAAAAACGCTGTAGAAAGAAGAAAACACTCTGGCAGAAGCTCACAGGAAGGCTTTGGCACACTTACAAAAGTCCAACAAAACGCCACTTTGCCCAACGTTTGCGCCGACTCAGAGAATGGGCAAAACGTCATACCAAACAGAAAAGTATCCACCAACGGTTGGAAGGTATGAGGACGAAATCGAAGCAGTTTCAGATTGCTTACGATTATCCGGATGCAGCTAGAACCAGCAACATGGTTGACAGATTAATGAATTATCAAGACCGTCTATTAAGGACGATGCAGTACTTCCACGGTTCTAAAGATGCTGCTCGATTGTACTTGAGGTCCATGGCGTTAATCTGGAATTTCCATCCCTACGGAAAGAGAACGACATCAAAAGATCCAGAGCGGTGTTCTCCCTTCAAAGATCTCAATGGGTTTCAATACCACAACAACTGGCTGCAGAATCTCCTGATTGCTGGATCAATGAACGGTTACAGGCAATGACTTTCAGGTCTCTCCACAAAATCCGCAAGAACGAGGGATGTTGAGGCAGTCAACCTTCTATAAGGAACAAGCAGCAGATAACCAGAAGACGGCTGACAACTTAGTGAAGCGAACTGCCAAAAATGCGATACAGCAGGCTAATAAGCAAAGTCAGACGGCCAGCCAAAAACAGGACCAAAAGCAGGACCAAAAACAGGCGGTGGCCCCCGGTCCTTCGTATTAATGCTTCAATAGCCAATTGAATAATTGTTTGACTGGTTTGGGGTCTGTTCTACTTTGAGCAGGCCCTTTCTTTTGAGTTCATCATCTAATTGCTTTTTAATCGAGTGATTTACCAGTCGAGTTGTCAGCTTATTGGCGTTCTTGTCCGCTGATATGTTTTTGTATATGTCGTGGTTCTTGTGAATGGCTAACAAGTACCGCTTATAATCTTCAGGTTCAGCCGATCTCATGTGGTCTGACGCTGAAATAAAGCGATGGGCATCGTTGATCGTTGCGCCGTTATCAGGTGACATACAGTAGCTGTAAACCTCCATGTCCAGCCTTTCTTTAGGCATATCGCCGAATCGTTCTATAGCCTTCTTGGTAATAGCGTTGTACTGGGTTCTGTAGTGACGCTTAATCTCAGCATCAGGCCTAACAGCATTTGCGATCGCAAGGTTATAGGCTTTCGGGCCAGCTTTCACAATTAGATCGTCCAGGCCTTTCCCTAGCTCTGGCTTCCATTGGGCAATCTTGCAGACAACGCCCCTAGTCTGCATTAGCTCTATTGTTCTCACCAAATCTCGACGCACATTTAGGATGCTCGATACCTTTGTGTCTTGGTCAAAGGCAAAAGTGATTTGCCTACCCGGTTTAGCTAGTGCCTCACCGTACTCTGTTGGTTCACGTTGGGGCAGTCGTTTGTCATACTCATTCTTAGCCCTGTATAAGGCAGTTACACCGGGTAGGCCTACGGTTAGGTGACCTTGACTCAAAGATGCCCATGTCTTTTTCAGGCCCTCAGTAATGACGATCGGTAGGTTATATTTGTCAGCTACATACCAAACCCCCTTAGACCGCTCCTCAGCAGTTGGACTGATGCCATTACGCTGATAAATTCGTTCCTCGATTGCCAAAGGTATCTCAGGTAGAAAGACTTGTTGACCGGGTACTTTAGGCGTCTCGTATTTTATGATGTCGCCATCTTTGTCTAAGCGGGGGGTCTTAGGTTTCACTTGGCAATACTGGGATGGTTGAGGATTGCCCTCGATGACAGAGAGTAAATCAGTGCCACCATACCCGATCCATCCTCCCACCTCGGCAATGTGGCTGTACGCTTTCTCGTGGTCATACTGGGTATGGCCGTCAACGATGGAAGCTCGGTATAGAAGGCCCTTCATCTTGCCTGTAACCTCTTGTCCAGCCCCATACTTAGATTTAGTGAATTCGGCTTCTAAGAGAGCGGCAACTAAAGGATTATCCCGGATGGAGCCATAAGGATCGGGGTTCTCACTTCGGAGATGATTCGAGGTCAATAGGTCGGGGTGAATACCGCTGTCCTTCATTTCCTTCCATGTATCCTCATCCAAGCCATAGGGCCGCTCTTCCTTGTCATAAGTTGGACTCCAGCCCGCATGAGGATCGAATAGTATCTCTAGTGCGTTCTCTTGAGCATAGGACTGTGCAACCCACTCTTGGAGCTTACTCAGGTCCTCAGTGAATACAGTCAGATACTTAGTCTTGTTCCTGGAGATAGCCACATAGAAGGATTCTTTGGCTGAGGTAGGATTAAGGCTAGCAATGTAGAGGGTTTCTGAGTTGGTACTACCTTGTGATCGATAGGTAGTCGTGGCCCAGTCATGATCTATCTGTAGGGGCTTGGCTAGGTCTAAGTGATGTACTCGGCCATGCTTATCTTTGACCGTTGCGATCTGATCTTTGATATCGGTACAGGTCAAAAAAGCATTATTGTGGATATCCTTCTTCATGTTGGTTGAAGTGAACCGGAGCTTATCACCAACAGCAATCTGATTGCGCCTCGTCGTGTAAACCTGAGTTAGCTTATGCTCTGCAGGATTGATGGTGAAATGCCGACCGCCCGGTGACTGGACCTTAAGTTTTTTGCCCTCCACGGCCAAGACTTTATAAGGGACATGGGTCTGAAGCTGGGTATAGAGCCTATGTTTCTTGTGCAGTACCAGTAAATCGCCCTTGTTGTAGTTCTCGGCCCGTTTCTTCTCGGCCTTGGAGAGGTTTCTTCTCTGGAGCTGAGTAAATTCAGTATCTTTGGTAAGCTGGCCTTCCTTGATAAGCTCGGCTCTTAGGAGTTTGGTAAAGCCAAACCGTTCTGCATTAGTCCCCACGACTACGAGGGTTTTGTCTCGGCGATGTTTAGGCTTCTCCATGTAATAGGCCACGGCACTTGTGAGCTTGGTTTCTGAGTCTTCGACCTCTCTGATATTTCCATTTTTTTCTAAAGCTCTCAGAGCCTCAACCCCGTGACCATCGGCGATAAGCTCAACGGCCCTAAGCTGTTCTTTGTTTTGCTGTCTAATGATTTGGTCGAGACGGTGAACGATTGCGCCTTTATTCATCAGCATTCGTACAGGTGCCCCTGCGGATATGGCGGCATTCTGCCCAGTGTCACCTACAAACCAGCACCTAGCCCCAACCTGTTCGGCTTTCTGGAGAATCTTCTCCATGTCCTCAGATCCAATCATGCCCGCTTCGTCAAATATCCAAAGCTGGTTTTTCCCTTCCGGTGGGGGACTGACAACAAAGCTGGCTATGGTTGTTCCTTCTAGTCCAAATGCCTCACTAATCTGATGTTTTGCATTGTGGGTGGGCGCAAAAACTTTAACATCCACATCTGGGGGTAATTGTTCCCTTGCAAGACCAAGAGCAGTTGTTTTACCCGTGCCTGCCAGTCCTTTTAGGATTTGGTACTGATCCGAAAAGCTGAGTAAGCGTCTCATGGCTTCGGCCTGACCACTGTTTAGCATCGTGTCGCTAAAGTCAGCGGTTGGGTTCAGCGGGTCAACCTGGTTATCTGGGGATAGAACTATGTCTAAAATCCGTTGGTCCCTATCAACAGCGGCTTGGGTTGTGAGTCGGCCATCCCAGGCAGTAATCAGGTCCGGGTGTTTGGCAATCTCAGCATTTAAGGGCTTTTCGTCAAAACTTCGGAGGTGAGAGAACACAAACCGCTGTATGTCCTCGGCGTTGAATGAGGATTGATATTCTGTCAGGTGTGCTAATGCAGCGTCTAAAAGTTCTCGGGGTGTCTCTTGGTTTTCAGGCTTGATAGGTTGGTCAAATGGGGTTATGCCAGTGAAACCGACTGAGGCCATTTCTTCGCCCCATCGTTGCTGCTTATGTTCTAAAGTCTCTTTGCTGTCTTTGCCGATGCGAGTCTCAAAGGTAGCTTTCTGTCGATTTTTTGGGGTGTTGGCCCAACCCTTCTCTTTTAAGTAGTCTTCAATTTCAGTTGAGCGCTTACTGAATTGTTTAATCTGCTCATCGGTCACTCCTTCGAGGTCAAACCCGGTTTTTGTTTCGCGGATCTTATAGCCCAGCGCCTGGACCTTGAGAGCCATCTTCTGATCGTAGATGTCCCCTAAAACACTGCTTCTCGTTAGCAGCTCTTTGTAAAAAGCCCTGAATTCACCATCAGGGCATTGAGTTCCGTTGAATAAAACGACATGGGTATGCACATGCGGATCACCTGCCCTGCTTTCGTGGTGGTGGATAAGAGCAGCGGCGATGTTCCCAGTCTTTACGATTTGACGGTCATTGTTCTTCTGAATTCGGGCCGCTGCATATTCATCCTCAACGATTTGCATCACTTCTTTAATGGCCTTGACATGGGCACCCCATAAACGGTGATCGCCGTTGGGTGCATGGATAGCCATGCTGAGGGATTTACCAGGAATCTTGAAGGTGAGGTCATAGGCTAAGCGTTCCTGGCCCTTACCCTTTACCTGGTTTCTAATTCGCCCCTTGCCTGGATAGTCCCCATAAAACAGCTTCGTAAATAGCTCAGCAGAGTAAGGGTCATTCGGTGCCATCCTGCCTATAAATTCGTTTTGAGTGATCCGCTGAATTTCCTCGTTTGGGCTGTAGTAGCTCTCTTCCTTGGTGTATAGCACTACGGGAATATGTTAGTACACTCCTTAAAGGCAGCATCTACACAATCACGAAAAGTGTCAAACTCATCCCATCGCTGCTTCATCCAGTTTTTGAGTACAAACCACCATCGCTCAATTTTGTTGAGATCAGGAGAATAGCTCGGTAGATACCAAATCTCACACCCTGCTTCAGCTACGATTTCTTCGATACTTTGTCCATGGTGAAAACTGGCATTATCAATCACGATAATATCGCCAGGGTGTAGCTGGGGCAGGAGACTCTGCTGTAACCACGCCTCAAATAACAAACGATTGCAAGACCCTTCGAAAGTCATCGGGGCAAATAACTGTCGCTCTTTGAGCGCAGCAATGAAACTGACTCGCTCTGTCCGCTTGCCTGATTTAAGGTCATAGAATCGTTGACCAATGGGGCAATATCCATAGGGATAATCCGCTCGATTATCGATACCTGCTTCATCCACATAGACTATCTGGTGAGGATGTTTGGTCTGTAACCGCTCTATAAAGGCTTGGCGTTGCGTTTCATCCCGTTCTCGATAGCCATAGGTCTTTTTTTTCGACTCAATCCTAATTTCTTCAAGGCATCACTGATATTTTGCTGGGTGACATTATCACCCATAATTTAGCCATTTGGGCCTGAGTCTTTCCCCCATGCTCTTGAGCAAATTCACGAAAGCGCTCCCAATCTGTAATTTTGTGGCGAGCTCCTTGCTGGTAGTGGGTAATGGCCTGACAATCACCGGTCGATTCCTCTCGCGCTATCCATAAGTGCAAGGTGTTCCGACTGATGTTTAACATCCGGCATACGTCGACTTTCCGTTCTCCATTCTTGACCGCAGCAATCGCTTTGCAGCGAAGGTCATAACTATAAGGGGCTGGCATACTTCTGCAGTGATAGCTTCTATTTATAGTACTAACACAGTTTCGTAGTGCTATAATACTTCGCACCGTCCTTAACGTTGGAATTGATGGTCGTGACATCTAGCATGATTTATCGAAAAAACCGATTCTTACCTTATTTATAGGAGTGTCACTGGGAAGACCAAAACTGAACATTAAAGCGCTCTGTTCAGATAGAAAGACATAGCACTCCTATCTACGGATTTAGGCAATTTCAAATAAGCACTTAGCTAAAATTAATTACATAATCATCGCCATAGGTTTTCAAAACTCTTTCCACATATTCGACCAAAGATGACCACCCCCAGTAGGCACTCATTTCAATCCACTGATATTTCATGAATTGCCACAGACGCTCAATCAAATTTAGATGGGGAGAATAGCTTGGTAACTCAAACAAGGTAATTCCCCGTTCGGCCCACTCTGCCTTCATCTCATAGATTGCTTGGCTCGTATGGATAGGGGCTTGATCCATCACAATGACGGTGGGCAACTCCACGTCAGTAAAGAAGGTATCAATGCAATGACTGACAACCTCACTGGTGATGGTCTGTTCTGATGTATAAGCATGTAGCCCTTGTCGTCGACTCAAAAACCCCAGAACATTCAAGCGTTTACTTGAACGAGTTGGTATTTCCAGATAAGTCCCTATGGGTTGCCATCCGTAGGGAATACAGGGGACTAACGAAAAACCACTCTCATCCATAAAGAATAGGTGGATGTCTCCCTTCTCTTCTTGTTTCTTGAGATGTTCTAACTGCTGTTTTTTTCGAGGTAGTCGGCATATAAAGGCTGGCCTGATGTCCCTTGGCGAAAGCGATGCCAGCTCATATCCATCTGCTTCAAGACGCGTTTAACGGTGGCCTTTGACACGCGCACTGACCACTGCTGTTCAATCTGAGCTAGCACCCGATTGAGTTGGATGGGAGATGCCTGAGTCCACTCATAAATCTGCTGTTGTTGGTCGGGATTAAACATCGGTTTTCGACCTCGGCCTGGGCGATTATAGAGTCCTGCAAAACCACGGTTATTCCAAGCCTTAAGCCAGTTGTACACGGTTTTAGGACTCACACTAAAAAGGGAGGCTAAGGTGTAGGGACTCCCACCCTGGGCAGACAAAATGAGGCAATGGGCGCGTTGTCTGACCTGATGATGGCGACTACAGCGATAAATCCGATGCAATAAGCGTAAGCTTTCGGTGGAGATAGGACGGACAATTGACATCAAATCAATGGATGTAAAAAAGAGGACTCAGGTAGTTTACAACCTGGAAATTCTATGTAATTAATTTTGTCCATCTGCTTAATTAGTAGACAAAGCAATTTAAAACCTCCAGTTTTAAAGCTTTAATGCACAAACCAATCAAGAAAGTGATGCTAGATAGTTCCGAAGGCTTTGAGTATGGGGATGTTTACTCCCAAGTTTTTCCTCAAAAATGACTAGAGCTTTTCGATAAAGACCTTCTGCATCCTCATTTCTGCCTTGTTTTTGATAGAGTGCCCCTAAACACCACATAGATATAGCGACATCGGGGTGTTTGTTGCCCAAGAGCTTCTGTCTCATCTGTAGGGCTTGGACATAGAGGGGGTAGGCTTCTGAGTACCGTCCTTGGTTGTCGTAGAGTAAGGCCAGGTTATTGAGGCTAAGAGCGACATAGGGGTGTTCGTTGCCCAAGAGCTTCTGTGTCATCTCTAGGGCTTGGACAAAGAGGGGTTCGGCTTCTGAGTACCGTCCTTGGTTTTTGTAGAGTGCTGCCAGACTAAGGAGGCTAAGAGCGACATAGGGGTGTTCGTTGCCCAAGAGCTTCTGTGTCATCTCTAGGGCTTGGACAAAGAGGGGTTCGGCTTCTGAGTACCGTCCTTGGTTTTTGTAGAGTGCTGCCAGACTAAGGAGGCTAGTGGCGACAGAGGGGTGTTCGTTGCCCAAGAGCTTCTGGTACATCTCTAGGGCTTGGACAAAGAGGGGTTCGGCTTCTGAGTACCGTCCTTGGCTGTCGTAGAGTAAGGCCAGGTTATTGAGGCTAAAAGCGACATCGGGGTGTTCGTTGCCCAAGAGCTTCTGTGTCATCTCTAGGGCTTGGACAAAGAGGGGTTCGGCTTCTGAGTACCGTCCTTGGCTGTCGTAGAGTAAGGCCAGGTTATTGAGGCTAGTGGCGACAGAGGGGTGTTCGTTGCCCAAGAGCTTCTGGTACATCTCTAGGGCTTGGACAAAGAGGGGTTCTGCCTTCTCACACCGTCCTTGGTTGTCGTAGAGTAAGGCCAGGTTATTGAGGCTAGTCGCGACATCGGGGTGTTCGTTGCCCAAGAGCTTCTGTCTCATCTCTAGGGCTTGTGTATAGAGGGGTTCGGCTTCTGAGTACCGTCCTTGGTGGTTGTAGACTAAGGCCAGGTTATTGAGGCTACTCGCGACATCGGGGTGTTCATTGCCCAAGAGCTTCTGTCTCATCTGTAGGGCTTGTGTATAGAGGGGTTCTGCCTCCTCATACCGTCCTTGGTTGTAGTAGAGTCCTGCCAGGTTATTGAGGCTAGTGGCGACAGAGGGGTGTTCGTTACCGAATCTCTGTTGAGTCTGTTCCAGGCATTTTTGATACCAAGGCAAAGCCAATCCATAGTTCCCTTGCCCGTCATAAAATCGACCAATACCGACATAGGGCCAAATCAATTGATCATCACTGAGGTGGTCAATCCACTGTCTGGTTAGTTCCTCCAGATGGGGAATGCTGGCACTCATCCCTGCAATCACATCAATCGTTGGACTGTAATTAATACCCTGAGCAACACCAACCATTGCTGTGCAATAAGCTGCTTGAAGGGATTCCCCTTTGTCAGTGCGCTCATTCAACTTAATCCGAAAGAACTCCTGCACAATTTGATGGAGTTGGTAGGTACTCTGTGCTACTCGTTTGAGTAAGTTTCTAGCAATTAAACCTTCATCCCTGATGTCTTCCAGATCATCCTGATCCTGATCTGATAGACATCCTTCAACCAAATGCCAAGGAATAGGAGCAATTGCAAACATCCCTAATAGACAAGCGAGTTCTTGCTCTGCCTTACTTAGCTCTACCCAGCTTAACTCTAGAGCAGCAGCTACTCCTAACTGAGCCGTCATTCCTGATTCTCTTGCTGTTAGTGCTTTAGCCTCAAGTCGCTTGGATTCAAGTCGCTCAATTAGTTTTTTAATAGACCAATCTGGCTTTTTAGCTAATGACCGTCCTAGCAGCTCTAGTCCAAGGGGCAGGTTACCGACCCAACCACACAAAGTTTTGGCATCTTCTAATTGAGATTGAACCCGTTGTTGTCCGATCAGCTTTTCTAGTAGTGTTAGTGCGCTCTCATTATCGAGTTCTTCCAGGCAAAGAGAGCGAACAGATCCACCAAAATCAAGTCGAGTGGTGATCAGGACTTTGAACCGTGGGTTCGATAGAGGAAGACAGGAGGCAACAAGCTCATACTCAACCACATCGTCAACAACGATTAGGACCTCCCCTTGGGGCCATCGTTGCCAAATGAAACTGACCTGGGCCTCTACTTCCAGATCATCTGGGGGTTTCATTCCCAGATGACTTTTAGAAAAATCAATAATCTGAGTGGTGATTTCTTGATCTCGCGACCGCAACCAACACACTCCACCCGAATAGAGATTTTGGATTAAGGACCGTTGAGCATATTTCCAAGCTAGTTCAGTTTTACCAATCCCTCCCATCCCTTCAAGTGCAGTGATAGCGATTCGCTGGTTACTTTGCAGTTGCTCATGCAGTTGCTTGATCTGGGAGTCTCGACCGACGAAGGTGACTGCCCCACTCGCTGGTAGGTTATTCGGTATATCGGTAAGGGGATGTAACTTTGTCCGGTCCCAGTCGGACGACTCCACTCATGTTTTATTTACGGTGATAGAGTCAGCGGTATAGTTTTCTCCACCATAGTTGTTGATCTGCTTGTTTTGGTTTCCGTAATTTACCTGGATTGGAGCATGGCTATCTTGAATCACACATTGATTGATTTCTTGAGCAAGTGTCTGAAGTTCCTGAGCGAATTCCGGGGCTTCCCTCATCGCAATCTTCAGATAATCACCAATGGTTTCGATGGATTCGCTGTCTCCTTCGCCAGCCTTTTCAATTGCAGTTTCAACAGTTCTATTGCCTTTGAACTTGTCCACAATTTTTTTTCGCAACTGATCAATCAACCCAAAGGCTTGTTCAGCAAATTTCTTTCCAGTCTCAGAACCGACACCTTCAACAAACTTTTGGAAGGCAAGAGCAGAAATTACTGCGGCTGACAAGGTAATGGGTTCAGTCATAGCGGTTTTAGGGCAGATATCAGTTAATTATCTGTTGGAATCCCTGAAAATACGCGAGTCTTCAACAAGAATTGAGGTTCAGAGGATAAGGGATGAAGGATAAAACCAGCTTTGGTGCATTAACGCTTTAACTTTTTGAGCCTTCAATTAAGCATAGGTGCATTAGTTATTTAAAACTACAAGAATAATATTGCGGTATCGAAAATCATACGACATATACTCAGAAAAGACTTTAGAGATTTATAGGCTGTGCGCTAAGTCTTTAATTCGGAGTGTAGCGCTTTAATAGACAAAAACTCTCGCTCCTGAATACTACATTAGCTCTACATTTGTGTGACAAGAAAAATTTTGTGTAGTACGTTTGAAATTTTCTGTAGCACTGAAAAGCACGATTTTGGACTTTTGGCCCGATCCGAGAGGTAACCCCAAAGGATGGCGGTTAGCCGTATGCCCCCACCCCCGACTCCACAGACAAGATATGCAATCCCCGAAATCTTTTCCCCGTATGGCCTCCAGATAACACACCCCAGATAAAAGCCAGGATTCACCAAGTGAGACCAGCACGGATTTTTGTTGGTGCCACTTGGTGTAGTTTGGCGCTACTTGGTATCGATAATTCGCGAAAATGGGCGTTTTTTGTAGCTCAAACGTAGACACACAAAAGCTTTGAGGTCGTTTTGGGGCCATTTTTTCAGGTTTTTTAAAAAAATTTGGAAGTACTACAAAAAATTTCAAACGTACCACAATATTTCTGAGGAGACCACTACAAAAGGCTACAGAATGTAGTATCCATGCCCACTCAAAAAAAGTTTTTGGTCTTTCTGATTGCAAGCCTATAGATAGGTGAGGACGACAAACATAGGAGATTCAGGAATGGATCGAGAACTAAAGATATGCACTGATCTAGGCTCAAGCATGGGCAAGGGTTGTTATGACCTCGACGGGTCTATCAGGTGGATTGCTCAAGATAATGCAGTTGAAGAGGAGGAGGTTAGAGACCTGGACAGTGAGAGCTGTGTAATCGAGTACAAGGGTAGAGCATGGACGGTCGGCTCTAGCGCTATTTACGGACTACATGAAACCTCGTTGCATCAGAACAAAGCAGAGCAAGCCAGTCTAAGAACTCTGGGAATGCTTGGCAAGGTCATTGAACGAGAGCAGTTTTTAGAGGGCTATGTTGATCTAACGGTGCTTTTACCTGAAGGTGAGCGGCGATACTTTAAAACCTTGGAGTCGAACCTGGCGAAAGGTATTTACGGATCAACATTCAACGGTCTTAAGCCAAACGTGAAAGTGCGACGGGTCCGGGTACTGCCTGAAGGATCGGGTATTGCTTCACAGATACAAGATCAGGGGGCAATGGCGATCATGTTTGGTCACAAGGATGTCTCGTTGCTCCAAGTTCTGAACGGCGTAATCCAGGCTCAGAAGAGTCTCACGCTTTCCAACCTTGGGATGATTAAGCTCATCAGTGAATGCGGCATTCACATTTCAGATGAACTGATCCTTTCTACACTGATCTGTAGAGAAGTCAGAAACAAGAATGGGTTTAAACATGCTTTCTCGGATAAGGAAGCATTGAAGAACGCCAGACAGATCCTCAAGGATACAAAGGCTAAAGTTTGGCCTCTACTCTCCAGAAAGTTTGACGGGTTTCCAGCCTTGGGGACTGCAACCAAGATTTATGTGACTGGGGGCAGTCATCCAGTCTGGGGGCCAGAGCTAAAAAACAAGTTTGGAACTAAGCTGCGTTTCTTCAAGGATGAACTTGAAGAGATGTCAGGGGCCTTGCCAGAACTGAATGCGCCAGAGTACACGGGGTACAAGAATCGGTTTACTGACAGTTATCTATTGATTAAGGGGGTTGGGTGATGCCTAAAGAATCAGACATCAAAACGATCCGACCATCGAAGCAGTACCCCGAAGATTCCGCGCACTACCGTCGCTACTTGGCCCTGAAAAAATACTACGGGGGCAGCTTCAACGAAATGTTTTTCCAGGCTGCATGGTCAGTCTTGGGACCGCTGGGAAGTGCAGTACTTGGAGCGCCCCTTGATGAAGTTCAGCGGCTCTCAACGGTAGGCAATCACTTTAAGTTGGCCCTAGATAGTGAAGCCTTAGCTACAGCCAGCGGCGGGAATAAGATTGTTGGCGAGGATCAGCCCAGTCTTGATACCTGGGCTAATGACTGCGAAGGAACCGAAGACATAGACGATGATTCCCCGTCTGTGTCTATCGCTGGTGACCCGTTCGGTTGATTTTTTGGAGATACAACGATGCTCGAATTTTTAATCGTACTGGCAGCATCAGTCCTGACCTCGAAGGTAAAACTAGCCAGGTCAAAAGGCCAGGGCCGAACAAACCTAATCTTGCTCTGTACTGTGCCTTCCCTTCTGGTAGCAACTCCATTGATCGGGGGCGGTCTAAGCGCTGCGGGCCAATGTCTCCTCGACAAAGATTGCATCAGTCGGACGTATAGAAGCGAGGTTAGATCTTTTGCAGTCCAGTATTTTTGGGCTATCTACAACCCCTGGCTTGCGGGGGAGGGCCTAAGCGTTGGACTGGCCCTGATGTTTTGGGCAGCGATGATCGTCACATATATGCAGATCCTTTTGTTCTTCGTTGCATTAAGGGCACTGATCTTTGGTGCTTTCCCCGTCCGCGCATTCATCAAACCTTAGGAGATATGGCGATGTTTGAAGTCCTCTTAATAATTGCAATCTCAGGCCTAACAACGTCCTTTTGGCACGTCAAAGGCAGTAACGACAATGCGATCGCATCAGTGAAACCAAACCGCAGGCCTACCAATAATTAATAGGTGCATTAACTCGATAAGCAGCGTCAAACAATTTCCCAACTAACAAACGTAAACTCGCTAAAAGGCAATAAAGCAATGCACAATCTAGACGATATCCTCCAACTATTAGAAGTTTCCCAAGAGACCCTTGACAAAATCCTGAAGGCTATGGGTTGGGAGGGTTTGACCCAGTTTGATGATAGCCAGTCAGAACTATTGATGGTCGTAAACGCAGGTCACAGCTCCCACGGCTGGAGTTATACCGAAAGCTATCTAAGGAACGTTGCTCACAAGCAGGGTTTAACCCCCGAACAATATGACGAACTAGCTTCAGCAATCACAGGATCGGGTAGCACTCTGGGACAATACCGCGAACGTTTTGAAGCTCTGTGTCAGCGAGTTCAGGCAGGGGAGAAACCTAAAACTGTGATCGAATCAGCTTCGGCCCCCTCCGATCAAGAGATCAAGGTAGCTGCAGAAAAGTCCGGTGTTGGCATGGAGGGCAACGAACTTGTGAACCTGTTGAAAGGGATTGCACGGGCAAATGCCAAAAAGCTTTGCGAGACGGTTGAAGAACTTGCCGCTATGGGTGCAGCGGATCAATTAACTGCTCAAGAAATTTATATTGCCGAGTACCGTCAGGTTGTCTGTGAAACCTTGCAAAGTGCGGATTTTAAAAAGCGGACTGATGCAATTATGCAGGGAGGTACTGAGACAGAGCAAAAAAAGCAATTGCAAAGCTTGATTTTTGGTCAAACGATCCCCGCAGGACTATTGCCCAGCAGCAACTAGTTTCCTATCTTGAGACCTATCTAACAAAAAACGGTTTGGCGCTTAAACAACGGTTCGCCCAGATAGAGGCGACCAAAAGGAAGTTAGACCAAGCCGATCGCGCCCTGCGAATGAGACAAGTTGAAAAGGACATCCAGCGAGAAAACAAATGGTACAGGCTAACCCATATCTCGATTGGGATAGGCATCGGCGTTGCATTAACCCTCTTTGGACTGTCCTTTAAAGATAACCTCAGCAATCCAGCTCCAGTTGTGCAAGTCGAAGGTAAATAATCATGTCTGACAACAGCAAGAAGTTAAGGCTGTTCTTTGCGATGGCCGAAGGCCGCTCTTCGAGCATCGCAACTTGATACCAACTTCCTGGTATCACACCTATTGATTCACTCAAACTTTCAAATTCTATAGGGATTCTGTATTACCTAACCCAATCATTCGTCCATCCATCCCAACCCAAAACTTAGTCTTTTGAAATCCCTAGAGAATTCATATTACCTAGCTAAGGCTATTCGTTAAGTACACCAGTCACAAAGTAAAAAAACTATGCTCACCAGAAAAGTAATCGTGTGTTGCAGTATTGGCGCTTTAGTACTTCTATGTTCAGCGTCTGCCCTGTTTATGAAGCCCCTGGAAAGGGAAAACCCTGTATACGTGGACACAGGAGAAAACAGCAATTAGTCCCAAAAACTTATGCTCAAGTGGATTCCGCTTATTCTGACCGATGGCTAAAAAACAATAAAACGACCTCCCGATCTTCCAGTCCAAGAGGTCGCAAATAAATCCTTGCCTAAATTATAACGAGGTCACCCAATGATGACTAACCCCTTTTTCGGCTACTACGAGCAAATCTGGATCGACCACCAGACCGACTACGGACAGCACCCAGACCCATGCATAGGACTGCCACTAGACCAGATCCAAGACCGGGTTTCGTCCTGGTTGGCTGATTTTAACCCGCTGATATCACCTGAGCCGCAGGCAACTGAGAGTATCCAGGCGGGCATTGTCCAGCGATTCTATGGGTGGTAGCGATGACCCAATACTCAAAACCACGATGAACCTCCGGGTTGGGAGTGGGGGAGTGTTGCAATTGCATGTATTGATGATGTGCCGTTTTGAGTATGGGGGTTGCAATGCGTTAATGCGATCGCAACTTGATACCAACTCCCTGATATCACACCTATTAATTTATCCAGTCTTTCAACCTTTCAAATTCTCTCGGGATTCTGTATTGCCTAATTAATTTTCTCACCCATCCACTCACACCAAAAGCTCAGTCTTTCAAAATCCCTAGAGAATCCATCTTAGGTAATTTCATTCGATGACTCATGTATAGCAAGGACTTCGACCAATGCTAGACTCTAATCCAATCACTCTAAATCCTCTCTACAGCACGTTTTTTGATGCGATTAGAGAGAATCCATCGCTTTACACCGACTTTCTTCAGGTCCGCGCACTCAGCAATAAAGCCCATGCAACCATCGCCAAATGGGATGGTGTTGTTTGCCCCGGCTTCTTCACTGACGAACACGGGTTGAGTGGTCAGGAGATTGTAGATCTGTTAGTCCAGAACTCAGATAGAGGGCTACTAGAGGATTACCAGCAATTTCAGGCAGATGGCGAGACAGTTAGAAATATTTGGGCTAAACATAAGGACGTTGTAGACATGCGCTTTTGGACGGTTGAAAGCGTTCCTATCGTGTATGAAATCGCTGAGTCTTTAGGATTGGAAGCTATTCATTAACTTTCATTTTCTGGAAGGATTCTGTATTACCTAGTAACTTTGTTAATGCACTGCGATAAATCAGGCTTTAATGCATCGATTTTGTATTGCTCACAGCCTTTGAAAGTGTCAGTGTGCAAAGGGTTCACAGCACAAGTTAGTTCGCTGGGTTCCTTGCCGTAAGCTTCAATTTCTCCAGACGGATCAACCCAGTATCGACAACTAAAGCACTTGTCGCGAACGTGAGGATATGCTTTAGAAAACCAAGGAATTTCTCGAAAATTTAGTCGCCATGTAATCCTTTGATTTTCGCCTTCAACAATGTAAAAAGCACCCATTTCATAAAGCCAAAGCATGGTGAGATAGGTATGCTCTGGATTGATTTGCTGTAGACGAGCTTCATCAAGATTTAGCCGAGTGATTTTTCTCAGGTAAGCAGCTCCATTTTTTATGAAGCGTTTGACATTATGCCTTGGGTATTTCTGGTGAATCTGACAATAAAGGTAATCCCTGACTTGTTCTTCCCGGTGCCAGATTTTTGAGTGCTCTTTGGTCATTCTTGGGACAGTAACCAGGCACCCACCTAGAGATGCTGCGCTCCCCCATAGAATGCGTCGGGCAAGGGGTTTAAGTCCTCCGACTTCTGCGATCGCAGCACTAGGAATTAAACCCACGGATAGGACCATAAAGGCCATCGCAATCTCGTCTTTAGTTATTCGTTTCACTGTGCTTTACCTTCGTGGTTAAAAGGAATATTCGGAGCGGTATAAGGATAATTTTCAAACCCGTGCAGCGACTTGAGTGGATGAGCGGTTGATGGGCAGAACATTTCTAGCTTGCATGGCTTAGCTCCAACTGATCGGCGGCAGGGTATTTCCAGTTCAGATATGCGGCGAGTCCATGACCGGGGTCGGGTGTGCGGTGCGTCCCAATCACAACTGAGCCAGCTCTGACAATGTTCTTGACTTCAGCAATAACGGCGTCTTTCGTGGGTGGCGTCCATCTGCCAGAAACTAAGATTTCTCGCTCTTTGGACAGTTTTAGCGCAACGTCCATCGGCATCTTATTCAGCTCTAAAACCCTGTAGAGGTATGCTTTGTATGCCTCCACACATCTAATGTTCTCAGGGTCACTATAGGGATGGAATGGGGAACGCAGAGGGCCACTCTCTAGCAGGTAAACCCCTTCTCTGTGGGTCGTTCTAGACAATTTCTTTACTTTGATATTCATCGAACTGCCTCCAACTGGAGTTGTTTAAATCTTTGAGGGAAGCCCTGACTTAAAACTCTGGGGTAACCACCAGGGCGCGTAAGAGTGTACGGATTTGAATCGATAGAGCTATTACGATGAATAGTTTTCGGCTAGAGAATAGTTCTGCCCTAACCTGTTCCTAACCTGTAAGGTTGTTTGTTGCGCTGAATGGGCAGAGTTGCCCTCAGTGACCCCTTTCTGCTCGAAGGTTTCAGGATGCATTAACAACAAACCATTGCGAGTGGCCAAGGCTTCAAATCTGCCAGTGCCGACCATTACCGTAGTTTTAAAGGTGGAATTGTGCAACGCCATGCAGGCCATTAGCAAGCCGGGGCTTGGCGGTAAAAACCAGTCGCCTGTGATTGTTACATCAAAGGACTTTGCGATTTTCTGGGTTAAGGTTGATTGTGTGTTAAATATACCGATATCAGGTATTTGACACCGTGTTACAACCATTTCGCTGCCCTGGTTAGTTGTGAACATGCTTACGCCGATTAATTGGCCATAGCGGCTCATCGCGGCTTGATGGTAGTCGAGAACTTCTGTTAGAGTGCGCTCACCTTTTGCGATTCTGGATTGATCTGAAATCATTGCCAGATGCCATCCTCCCTTGTGCGCTGTTGTTAAGGCTGCTAGCAATGCTTGTCGGGGTCTGAGGTGGTTGACTGGTTGGAGTTCGGCGGGGTCAATGATGAGTAATTTGTTGGCCATTATGAGAACCTTTTGTTGTTGGGTATCGGCAAACCAAGAAGTGATTCAGATTTAAGGCTGGTACTAATTAGTCGTATTCGGCCTGCAAGTTATCAGTAGCTTTGAGTGCGAGGGTTCCTTGGATAACGGCATCGATGGCGCTTTGCTGGTCGTTAAATCGCTTTGTTAAGGTGCATCTGCCATATCGCCCGTACCAGTGGCCTAAAGTGCCGAAAATCGTTCCCCAAAAATGACTGTAGGAATGTCCAGGGTTTGGACTCAAGACGTGAAACGTTGAAGAGCTTTGTAAGTCTGGAACTAAATTGATTTGAGGTTTTTCGAGTGTTGCTGAAGATGTCATGAAAAAAGCTCAGTAATGTGTGCAAAAGGCCCCACCCAGCGCTGGCCAAGTGAGGCCAAAAGGTTACGCGCCGATGCTTTGACGTAAGTTGTGTTCAGCATCGATCCAAGTTTTTCTCTGGGTCCAGTCAAACTGGCCGACATCTTCGCGGTAGGAAGGGAACAGCTTCAGGATTTTGTTTTCTACTCCGTCTAAATCGCCGGGTTCAACTTCGGCAAACTCGAATATGTCCTCACCGAGCTGTTCAAAGCCTTGGCGGGCTTCGTTGTAGCTTGTAAAAAAGTTCTTCCATCCCTCCTTGCTGCGGAATTTTGCATCGCCTTTCACTACATGAATGGAGACTTGCGCTACTGGATCGCCGTTAAACATGCCCAGCAGCCCTGGAATGATAATGGAGGCAAGGCCGCTGGTTTTTTTGTTGGTCTCTCGCTGTGGAAGCTTTTCGGCGTCTAACTTGAGGATGTTGAACAGCTCTATGGCATCCTCAGTCTTATTCAGGCGTTTATGGCCATGATGCAATGCACGGGCAAACTTTTCTAAATCAGTTGTAGGGTCGATATCCTTTGGGTTGTGGTTTTTGCAAATGTGATGCTTGAGCTTGAATTTCTCGTGATTGTTCTCGATACCCTGAGGGTCGAAGTGGTCTTTAATCGCAGTTTGAATAGATTTGATTGTTGCGTTTTCAAGAGACATGATTTTGGATTCCTTTAATGTGCAAAGTGTTGTGATTGGGAAAGGTCGCCCGGTCTTGGGATGGAAGGCGGCCAAGCCTTTATCTGGTGGCGGTAGACGGCTTTGTGCCAGGGACGGGAACATGGCCCCAAGTGCTGGTGATATGCTCAAACTCAGAGGCAATTTGCTCTTGGTGTTGAGCGTTTGCGGCCTCTACAGATTCATATAGGCGGGAAACAGCTTGGCCAAAAGTCCCGAAGCGTTGGGAGCGCTGAAAACTGTTAACTATGTAATAAAAGTTATTGCTGTGATCGCGGTAGATGCTGCCTAGAACCTCGTCATGGTTGTAAGCGATCCAAGTGTAGGCTCATGGTCAATACCGATAGGCTTGGCCTCTGTTTTTCCAGAGCATACTTAGCGCTGTTTCACGGTCTCCTGAGTAAATCAATTCGCTAACAGTGTCATACCCTTTTTCTGGTAGGCAAAGGATCGAAGCTTCCCAGCCGTCACCCAAAATGTTTTTAGTAAGACTTCCAATACACTGCCTTGACTGTCTCAACATCAAGTAACAGTTACCTTGGCCAGTGGAATAGTTGATGTTTTCCTCTAGCTGATACAGAGCGTTTTTCTTGAGGACATTTAAGCGTGTAGCTGTTTTGGTCAGTGTTGCATTAGTCATGATATTTCTTTGAATTCCTTTAATTTGTAAAGCGTTGTGATTAGGAAAGGCCGAAGCGGTAAGGGAGAGCTTCGGCCAACGGATTGCTAGTAGCTAGGGGCCGCAGAAAAGACGGACGAGACCAACTCCTTGATCTGCGGATTCTCTTTGAGCTGTTCACGGGATACACGAAGGTATTTTCTGACCGTCCATCTTGAAAGCCCAAGGCTAGCGGCGATGTTGGCCGATCCCTCACCCTGCCAGTAATGAGCTTGGATGAGCTTTACATTGAAATCTGGCAATGCAGTAGTGATAATCTGATCGAGCTTGTCTCTTAAATCGTTATTCGGCTCAGTATCGATGGGGATATCCTCATGGCCCACAGGTTTAATGCACTTGAGTTTTTCGCAGGTGACCTTGGTTCTGCGGTAGTATCCAAACTCCTTATCGAAAAGCTTGATAAATAGCTGTCTGAGCTGAAATGACACCCAGCTTTTGAACCCTTTTTTCCGTCCGGGTTTATTTGGATTGTGGTTGTTCGCTGCCCGCTCCACACAAATCACACCCAGTTGATACATCTCCTCAGTTGGAATGTGTTCGGAGCCATTAAAGCGATGGATTTGTGCCAAAATGACCGGGCGACACTCTTTCACTAGCAACCCCATCGCCCGGTCACCGCGAAGGCAAATCCGTTTCTCTTCGAGTGTTAAGCCCTCTTTCTTGCGCTTCAGCAATTGAGTGCGTTCTTTAACATGGGCCACTAATGCCCATTCTTCTTGTTCTGTCAAACCCTCACGGGTAGAGCGATTGCTATAACTATCCTGGGAAATAACTGTCTGTACCATGATGAATTTCTCTCTAAAAATGTGTCGATCAGGGTGATTAGTGGCTCACCCAAGCCAGAAAACTAGGCAACAGCTAACTCTTCAGACTCAGTAGAGGCAGCGCTTTCAATGCCCTCAATAATCGCCTTAACGGTTTTTGCGATCACACTCATTGACGCTTTGAATTGCTCAAGTGCCTGATCGCTTTCCCGGTTCCAACTAGTGATGTATGCAAAACTCCGTTTCTGATCTTCGGCAACCCCAAAATATTGAGTCACGCAGTAGGCCACAGATTCAGCCTCTAATTCCTTTTGGGAAGTCAGAGAATGCCCCTTGTACTCTTCAGCGTTGTGCATCAGGGCATGGCCTAGCTCATGGGCGAGAATGCTAGCTCTTAACTCCACGCTCAGCAGTGGGTCAACCCGAATCTCAATTCCATCAGGCTTGTAGATGCATACCCCATACGAACCAGGATAGGCTTGCTCTAGCACCTTGAACCCTTGAGCTTCACCGAATGCTTTGAGATTTCGGTATAGCTCGGCCTCAGTGGTTTGAGCCTTGATATCTGTTTCCTCTAATTCGTCGCCATCGGTCTGGCTGATGTCAAAGACGCTTGCAGTAGTGAAACCAAAGATTTTCCAAGCCTTCTCCTTTGTTTTTTCATCCTCGACTTTCTTCTTGCAGGGAGCGAGGATAACGATCCCTTTCTCCCCTTTGCGAACCTGTCGCCCGTGCTTCTGCCAAGCCTTGTAGCCTGCCACATGGCTAGCATCTGGGCATTGGCCGTAAATTAGCATCGAGTTTTTTGCGGAATAGTTGTAGAACTTGGAATGGAAATCTAGATATTGTCGCCAATCGGCTTCAGTTGAAATATTCAGAATGCCTTGCTCTAATTTTTCGAGTGCTGCTTGCTGTTTGGCTTGGGCTTTCTCACGTTTTGATTGAGTGGTCATAATATTCATTCCCTTGTGTAGCGAGTGGGTGTAAGTGAAGTGGAAGGGGCAAAGATGCCCCAAGAGATTTCTAAATTTCGTCTTCGTAATCGTTTTCAGCTCTTGCGGTCTGATCGGCTGGCACGGTGTACCAGTCACTGAGAACACCTTTAAGTTCGGGGTGATTGAGAACCCAATTTTCGATCCGGGTTTGGGTGGTACGCTCTTCAGCGGAAGGCTTTCGGGTTACCATCAGCACCCAATGCTCATCGAAATCGATCTCAGCATCGAAGGGGCCACAGTCCTTTGTCTGAATACAAGCCAGAGTATAGGGAGGGCAGAAAGGATTCTCAGTGTGCTCGTTAACGAAGGCTATCCCATCGGCTTCAGTCTGAACCAGCCACATATCAGGCTGGGTTTGTGGCTGAGTGGTTAAATGAAGAGCTTGTGTTTCGAGTAGAGTAGACATAGTTAATCCTTATCAGGTTTTAACTGGGGCACCGCTTGAGATTCGCAGTCGTGAGCGGTGCCTTTGTTTGTATGTCTATATAATACCATTAATCGAACGTATACATTCATTTAAAAGGATTTGTTATATATGTATACATTCGATTTGCTGTGCTATTCTTTAAGTCGTTGATTAATTAGCTCCATCTATGTCAGTCAATAAAAATAGCTTGAAGAACTTGACCATTGGCAAAACAGCTCCAGACTCTAATGAGTTATTAGCTGAAACACCTTTGAGTGTTCGCTTACCCGCCAGTCTGGATAAAATCGTTCGACAGATGAAAAATAGACCGCAATGGCTACGATCCGCAATTGTTAAAGCTGCAATTGCGGATGATTCTATTGATTGGCCCAAGAATGATCAGGAATAGCTTAAACATCATCTTTTTCAGTAGCTCTTGCCGATATAATTGTCATTATAACTGAGTGTATACATTCGATTTATTCTATAATTCAGACACTGGACAACCTAAAAGTCCATTGATATGGAATTTCAGTGGAGTCATCTCAATGACCTCAGATAACCAGGACACTACCCCAACCCGTTTTTCTTCTTTGGTGGACTTATCCAAAGACTTGTTGCCTATCTTTGCTGTGATTGGTCTTCTAATCGGTGGTCTGTTCTTCCTGATCAATACCAGTGTTGCCGCTATTGTCCCTACCAGCGAAAGCAGATTGATCGACAGAATTGCTGATAACAGGATTGAGATTGAGCTATTACGCAAAGATATGAATACTCAATTTGAAGGAGTGAATAAACGCCTGGGTCGGATTGAGCAACTGTTGCTAAACGGTCAATCATGACTCATATTCCATCCCTGACTCAAGAACAGCTAGAACTCCTAAGATTAGCCAAAAAAAATTCTGTGGAGGAACTACAGCTTTTTTATGAGTTTCCGGTTGTCGATAACAGTGGGCCTTCAACCGTGCATCCTCTATTTATTCAAAAGCTGATTGATATCCATCTAATCCAGGTCAGAGAAGTAAAAACTTCTGTACTTGTTTCAGAGTTCCAGCAATCGAGCTGGACAGAGTATTGTAAAAACCTAGCTTACCCTACTCAAGTTGATTGGGACCGATGGCGGCAAGAATTCATCGCCCAACTAGGTGAGGGAGTTGAACAGCTTATGAATCCAGGGAAAGGGTTAGGGCAATTCGCGAAGGTTTGGATCCGAGAGATTCGTATTCGAGCGGTTCAACCGAGCAACCTATGAGCGGGACTGGCGTATGCAATTAGATTGCACCTGAAATTAGCTGATGGGACTCATACCAGAATTTTCAGCTTCTCTACGGTTACTATGTTAACTAGGTAATATAAATCCTGTATGGAATTTGAAATTTAACGGATGAGTGATTAATCTACCCAGTCAGGAAAGTTAGTGATTGCTTTGCGATCGCAAACACGATACCAATCCCAAAACTCCCACCCATCCCGCAAAATTCCGATAATGCAACATCCCCAAGTAAAGGCAGAGAGCAGAGCAAAAGCACGGTTTTGCGATGGCGACCTTGCCGATCTGAGGTGCGCTAGGCTCTTGCTTGTTTCGGGGGTGCCCACTTTCGCATCATCTCAGGCCAATTCTCGACTCAACACCAGCCCCCGAAACTTGCCCCGTGGCGAGCGTCTTTTCTTCTCCTCTTAGCATCTGCACCGATAATCCCGCATTCCCATTCTCGAACTGCTCGGAGACTTCCCGCCAACCTAGCTCCCGGTAAAATTTTGCAGAGCTGACCCTAGCGTTAGACCAAATCGGTCTTACTTGATCAGACTTCTGCAAATCCTCAAACAAGTACTGAATTAGTCCTGTGCCAATCCCCTGATTTCTCCAGTCTGGAGCCGTCGCCATTGCCATGAGTCACCATGAAGCTTCCCCGTGCCAGTTTGAGGGAATGAGAGTGACGCAGGCATTGAATTCTTATTCTTCTATTGGTGTCATAGCAGTAAGAGTGATCACCTCTGCGAAATTATCATTTATCACTCGGAAAAGTAATAAGCTCCCTTGTATTAGAGATCATAATTTTTCTAAGTCACTTTCCTTACATTTAATATTATTTTTTTAGAAAATAAAGCTTTCGATATGGTTTAACACTTAGTAGGAAAGCATTGTGAATTTTGCTAGGAGAAAGAAAATTACTTTCTGACTTTAAATTACTTTTTTATATTTTTTGGTTAAATTATTCTAATATCTTTGATTTTGCAAATATAATAATTTTTTTTGAGAAAATTACTCGCTTACTTTAAAGCATCTATCTAGTTACTTTTTCTGATATTTGTCGGTTAACAAATAGAATTTTTCGTGATAGAAATAGTCAATCAAACAAATTTATGGGATTCAATGAAGGCTAGAAGTAACACATTGGCTACTTTCTGACTCTCAATATTTCCTTATTTTTCTTTCTTTATGAGGTAGATTAGATTTTTTCTAAGGTACTTTTTAGCAGGTTATCTAGCAAAAAAAATTGACAATAGCTGGGCGACTGTAATGCACTAAGCCTTTCAGATAGTCCTGAGTCTATCTTTCGCATTTATAAGGTAGCTTCAGATACCATCATGCCTATGGTTGGTGCCTGAAGCATCTACACCATAAGTTCTAGCCATTTCTTGACATAAGTTTGGCACATTCCCAACAACCATATTAATCAAGGATCTCAAATCTTTTAGAGAAGCTTATAACACCTCAACCCATATGGAGAAAGTAAATGCAAATTGTTGCTCTAATAACACAACCTTCCAGTCCCTTACAACAATCAAAACCTATAGTAGTTCAGCCTCCTTCTGAGCCTATAAACCAACCCACTAACTCATATTTACAAAGAGATATAAACTATTTCCTAATTATTATCGGGCTAGCTATCCTAGCTAGAGTAATCCTGGGTAACTCTGCTCAAGTCAAAACATAATAGTGAGTCAAATACCTATGTTTAAACCATAGGATTTTATTCAGTCCCCTAGCCTGAGATGGTGCTAGGGGACTTCCTTATCTGCAATACTTACGCCAATATCAGAAGATATCGGGCTATTCAATCACAGCTCTCGTGCGGTCGTGCCCTTTAGCTGTGGCATAGGTGATCGTTCTGAGAAATGCAGAGAGTTTTTGAAAGGACGGTGCTACTTCTGTGCCAAAGATAATTCCTGATGATGTGCCGTTTCGATTATTGAGGGTCGTAACGCAGGAATGCGATCGCAAAGCAATACCAAATCCCTCGACTTTGCACCTAATAAATAACCCAATGTTTTCAGAATCCAGAAAGAATCTGTATTGCCTAGTTTTTCTCCTTTTTGCTCTAAGCCTGCTGTGGGGTTTGCTAAACCTCAGCCGCCAACCGCTTCAACTCAGCATGATCATTATCTTGCTGTGCGTTCCAAACATCATGATCGGCCTGCATACGCATCCAGGTCAGTGGCTCCAGTCCCAAGACTTTAGGCGGCTTCCATGAAACTTATTACCCTTAGATTGGTTGGATAAGGATATCCCATTTAGGCAAAAGTGGATTGCGTTTTAAACGCTCTTCAATGGGTCGCATTGCTTTTTTTGTGAGTGAGATACCTTTTTCATAAGTCCTAAAACTTAACTTAATGACAGGAGATAAGCCTTTCCAGGTCATACTTCGAGCCCATAGCAGCATCGTGAGTACATCAGTAAGCTTGGCTCCATTCCAGTGCTTTTCGAGAATTCCCCAACAGCGCTCAATGGGATTGTACTTGCTGTGATAAGGCGGATAGTAGAGCAGATGAATAGGGATGCCAATCTCATCTGAGAACGCTACCATTCGCTTGAGGAACTGAGTCCGAACCCCGCTACTTTCAGGGCCATTATCGATTTTGAGCTGAATTTTGTGAGTCTGCTGTTGCTGCTGAGGGGTGAGTTCTTTCCACCACTCTTGGAGGGTATCAACAATGAAGTCACTAGTTTTATAGGAATTACCGAAAATCAAGTACAACTGGGCACTATCCTCATCGACAATCCCACAGGGAATGTAATGCTCTTCCGTAAAATCATGATCACTGGCTTGGGTGTCACCTCGGGTTTGACCCCCACGGGCGAAATCACCAATGTTCACGGTGGCTTTACAATCCATGCTCAGACGTTTGATGCCTGCTCCTTGCTGGTCGTTGGCTTGGATGTTGTCAAAGATGGCATCTGTTTCTGGAATTTTTTTTGGGGTTTGGCTTTAACCACAGGACGCAGACGGTAGCCCATCCGGTTCAAAATAAGGGCCATTGTACTGGGAGCTGGTATTTGTTCTTCAGGATATCCCTGCTCTTTAAGTTGCTCGATTGCTGCTGCTGATGTTAAGCGAGTATAAGCAATCGTTGTCAGAAAACTGGGGTCTTGCTGGGCATGAATCTCGGCGATTTCAAGCAAGGTTTCTGCAGCAGCTGGAAATCGCTCTTCCCAACGCTTTGTGCCACCGAAACCAGCTTGGGCTCCAATACAAGTCATTCCTGTCCGTTTCTCTTCCAGTCCTAAGGCAACATTATTTCGTCCCCAGCCAAAGACCCTCTCAGTACATCGGGCACTCCCCCCGCAGTATTTCAGAGCCATCTCTGCCTGAAAACTACGGCGTTTTGCTCCCAGGAGAATGGAGGATGCCAGTCGCAAATCCTCGATTTGGGATGCACTGAGTTGAGGTTCCGGTAGGCACAGATCCAAGTCTTTGTTCCTTACGTTGTGAGTACATGAGTACATCTTACGTGAAGGTAATAAGTTTCATGGAAGCCGCCTTAGACAGCCTCACGGCCATGTCTGAGCTGAGGGAAATTTTGCCATTGACCAGCCGCGAAAAGTTACCAGGGCTGACCTCCAGTGCATGAGCAACATTGGCCAGTCGGTTTGATGAACGATCTTTGAATCTAGTCGGGGTACATTCCCCGTTGCTTACAACGAAGAATAGGAACCCCAATTAAAGCCTATGGATTGGGAGTTAAACATCTTCCATACCCTGTTTGCTTGCAGTGGGAGAGGATTGACTTCGCCAGGGTCAGTTAGGCTAGAAACTCGAAGCCAGTGATTTATATTGGGTCTAAAGCAGTCATAGATTCAGATCTCAAAAGGCACTGGTATTGCTTCCCCAATCGGGGGTTGAGAAGTAGTTCTGAGCAAAGAAGTTCTATCTGGCGCAAAAAGTATGATTTGGAAGCCTGCTGGATTTTCGAAGCCATTAGTAGCGTGATACACAGAATTGCCTGAAGTTTGGTTACCATCCCAATTAAAAAACTCTTCACGTCCATCCCAAAGTGTAGGAGTTCTTGTATTAAACGTTCCACCGAAAAATGAATTTGTTGATTTTCCAAACCCCAAGCTTGAGAAACTAAGCTGAATATCTAATTCATTACCAAAACCAGTCGAAGTGGAAGTAAAGGAGGTAAACTCACTACTAGTAATCAGGTTATCAGTCCCAGGATTCCCTTCAAACTCAACGGTCATTACCCCGTCTGGATATCCCTCAAAATCTGTAGCTGTGAATGATCCAAACCATAGAGTTGCAGCCAGGCTAAATGTTGAGTTTGATAATACCAAGATTGCAGCGAAAAAGGTCGTGGTAGCGATACTAAAGTTTATATGTCTGAAGTTCATAGATTTAATCCATTGTGAGAAAAATCTCTACTAAAAAATAAAAGGCAAGAGGTCTTTAGTAATAGAATCAAGTTTTTATTTAAACTTCTTTGCAAGTGTAACATTCCTAACTCAGCGCAAAGAGCATAGAAAAAGTGTGGTTTTGCGAAGGCAATATTGCCGATCTGGAGTGCGCTAAGATTTGCTCGTTTCGGGGGCAACTCTCACATTATTTCAGGCACATCTTTGATCCGGCACCAACCTCGGATCTGCTCAGCAGCAAGCGTCTTGTCTTCTAGCCTAGCTCCCAGTAAAATCTAGTAGAGCTAATCCTAGCATTAGACCAAATCGGTCTTACCTGATCGGACTCTCGCAAATTTTCAAGCAAGCACTGGATCATTCCTGTGCCAATCCCCTGATTTCTCCAGCCTGGATCTGTCGCCATTGCTCTAAGTCGCCATGCGATTTCCCCGTGCCAGGTCGAGGATATTAGAGTGACGCAGCATATGACTTATTTATGGTGGTCAAGTGCCCCATAATGCCGGGTTCCCTGGTCCTGGTCTTCTGCAAAGATGACTTCTTTGATTTAGCGGTGTCATGCAGGTGCTAGCTGCGTTTATATCAACACGAGAAGCTCCCTTTATAGGTGGGGCAATCTCTTAATGATTTAGATTCTCTAGTAGAACTTTCTGATGAGCGATAATATAGCATTAATCATGTCACCATGTGAAAGACATTTATATGAATCGCAATTGAAGTAGATAGAATAAAAAACTCCTTGAGTTTATCAAGGAGTTTATAAAACACAAAAGTAATGAGAACAAAAAGAGAAAATATAAGATACTAGCTCTCTTTAACTTAGGTTGCCCAATTAACTTATAAATCTATACCAAATCTTAGAAAAATTCTATATTAATCATTATGTTTCATAGCATTGATGCAAATATTATATAAATTTATTTTACCTGTATCCGCAGATAAAGAAATGAACTATTTCACTCATTGCTTTAGGTACTTTCTATAAAAACTTAATCTATTAGCCATTATATAGATATAGGAGTAACAGATTGAAAGAGGCTAGAAAAGCCAGAGTAATCATTTACTGTAGTGTAGTAATAACAGTATTAATGTGGGTATGGTATAAATCTATTCATCCTATTTCTCCTGAAAATTATAGTGCTATCTCAGGTATATTAGAGTCGAAAGAAGAAGTAATTATCAATAAATCAGTTAGATTAAGCTTCTATATAAAGAATAATCCAATTTCGTTTCAGATACCTGCTTACTTATATGAAAAATCAGTTAATCGTGAATTACTGTTTAAGACAGTTCATCAAGGTGATTTGATTTATTTTTTAGCAGATAAACATCAACTAAATAAATCTATTAATCGCTCTCCTGATTTAGTCAAGCCTATCACGGCATACAGCTTTAGATATGAAGACACAATTTTTTTGACTCTTGAGGCACAAAATAAAATTATCAAAGATCAAAAAATCTCAATACTAATCTCAACCTGGATGATGACGATTTTCAGTGTTTTTCTTAGTGCCTTGTACTTCAAAGTCATTCCAAATGACTTATTTAAGGTTAATGAGGACTGATATCTATAAAATGCACTGATAGTTTCATAAGAGTGTTCTTGTTATCGACCATCTTTCAAAAATCATTCATTACTTACACTAGAACCAATTGGGATAATCGAATTGTGCCTATCGGTCACTAGTTCATGATGGTTAGTCTTTCAACTAGATCAGGTCTAAGCCTGTTAGGGATGAATTAAGTTCTATATTACTTCTGGGGTTGATAAACTCTAAGCCAACTCTAAAGCTATAGGCTGACTGGAACAACTTGGCTTTAGCATGCTCAGGTGCTGCCTGCTTTCGGTAATTCTCAGCCTTGATCTCAATAATAAGAACATGGTGAACTAGGCGATCTACCACAGCCACTGTCATCATCGAGTCACTGAAAATGCTGTTCCATCGTGAGAAAGGATGATTGGCGGTAATCATTAATGAGTGCTGGGGTTGCAATCTCAATTCGATCCCAAACTCTAATCGTCATACCTAACAATGTGGAGCTAGAAACTTAAGCCGCTAGATGCTCTTCAAAATCTGACACTTCAATGTTAGATAGGCTATACAAAAACACACCATTGCCAACATTTACAGCTTGTCCAGATAGAATATCGACGCTTCCAGACAGAACATCAATAATACGTTGAGCTAAGGTAGGAGACACTTCAGACACATTTAGCATAATCAACTGACCAAGCTTCAGTTGTTCAATAATCTGTTGAACTTCTTCAAAAACTTTAGGTTTAACCAATCTAATCTTTTGCGTAGAAGAACCGAAGAGAGGAATAACGTTGCTCATGATTAGAGTGCTGATGAAATAATATAAGCACTATTGTTCCCTTTCTGAGACTAACTAGCTTATCAGTACTTCAAAAACTAGATTTCCTTAAGCATTAGAGAGGCTGGAATTCTTATACAGCGGATCGCAGGTTGGTAGGGGACATATTCAATCCTGGAGCATTTACTGATCAAGCTTTTTAAGAGTTGTGGCTGTCCCCCATCTATATGAAAACCGCTGTATTGAGAATGAAGTAAAACTGATTTCAGAGTCTGTCAATCAACCTTTCTATAAACTGGGTCTTGGCTGCTCCGACGACATTATGCTTTTCTTATCTGGATTCAAGAGTCGCTGTTCTGTAGCTTCGAGATCTTAAATACGAGAAATCAGTGCCCTAGTGATTATGAGTCACGGTTTTTGGCAAAATTGTTCTATTCATCTTCCGTCAATTGAGTTAAATGAATGTGCTTTCTGCCGACCTTGATTTCAAACTCATCGCCAGTTTGTACACCCATCTTTTCGGTATAGGCAGACCCGATAACCATCTGCCCATTCTGATGAACTTTGATCCGATAGCTTGCTTCTCGACCCCTACTGTCGCTATTGGCATCACCATCAAGCGAAATGCCCTTGGCTTCCAAAATGGCATTCATAAAACCACTCAGGTTAACTTGCTTGCCGACTACATAGCCACACTCTTTCGCTTTTTCCCGCTTTGACAAGTGAGATAAATCCTTGAGCTTACTGAGTAGTTCTTTACCAACCAAGGGTTGAATATCTTGTTTCTTTGCGGCTACTCTTTTTTTTGCCATTAATGCTGTATGTCCTTGACTGAACTAAATTGCGAACGATTTAGCCTACTATAACTCTCAATAAGGCCAGAGGTCTGGCCTTATTGACCTTGAACGTTCGTCCCATCTATTTGGCTTGAACAATAAACAAGAAATCCACTATTACTCAAGTGGGATATCTTCATTCAGGCAATTAGATAGGGAACTTCTTTTCAGAAAATCAACAAAGAGCGGACGATTAGCGCTTGATAATGTGAAGCAGCCAGAACAATCCGGGAAGCGCTATATAGGAGATGATTGGTACGATAACCGCTACAGCAATGAGAGTGACGACGAGCCGATCAGAAGACACGTTTTGCGAAATCCATGGCGGCACATAGTAGACCAAAGGAAGTAGTGTAATAAAGGTGAAGAACGCCACCAAATGCCGGTTTGGCGGCGTCCGTTTTTGGTTGGAGTTCATCGTTACTGTTTGGAGAAGTAGCTATTTATAACATAGCAGTATTTCGTCGTATAGCCTGCGAGCAACTGGCCCAAGCCACTTCGCTAATCATTCATGATTTCAATGGGTTTAGCTATCACGAAAACTGGCTTCACAATTTATCCATCAGCATGTCCATGAATGGGCGCAGAGAAGGTGATTGTTGAGAGACCCCAGAATCCGTTAGAACGAGATATGGCTGAGGTTTGTTTTCAGCACTTTTAGAATGTCTTCTCAAGTAGATCCCTGAAATCCATAAAGAGCGTCTATTAATTATCAATCTTACTATTTCTGAATAGATTCTTCGAGATATTTTAGATAATTATTTAATTGAGACTTAGTTTTGCAAAACTTAGGCTTTTCAGATATCCCTTTACAATCAAATCCATTTAATCGTTTATTAAATGGATTTGATGATGTTGATGAATCAAAATAATCTCTAGAATAATTTTTTTTATTCTTCAATGGTAATACTTGACTAATCCCTAAAGGTGTAGGAGTGACAAAAGAATTTGTTAATAACAAGCTTTCGTGAGATACATTTTGGTTTCCCCTAGAAAAACTAAACAGGTTTCCTAGCACTGGTATTCCGCCGAATATAGCATGCCAAACCTGGCCAATAATTGGAATGCGGAACCGACCTCCATCTAATGTGGCCTGGTTGGTGAATGTTGAGAGATCGAAAAAGTCTAATGCTTGAGTATAAACAGATGTTTCTATAGTTTGACTACCTACTCGTGAAATCTGAGGATTGTTCTTAGCGTTATCTCCAGTACCTTTAAATTCAGGATCAGTAACTTCCAGCTTAATATTAAGTTCAGCTGAAGTTGAATTACGTAATATGCCAGGTGTGATTGTTAAATTAGTTCCTGTCTCTACTTCAACTGGTTCAATTCTCTGTTGAGCTAAAGCAATTGCAAGACCAAGTAATTTAGTCGCAGGAACACCTGAGCTAGCGACTTCTGCAGGGGAAGAGCCTGCTGGCAAAAGAGTGTTGATAGAATTTTGCAGCGTTGATGCTTGTGAAAGTAACTGTTCAGCATCTTGAGACTTTGCAACTTCAAAAACACTTGTTGATGCTGACTGAATTACTGTTTTAACTCCACTTAGTGTCGATATAGTGGTTCTACCAACTTGCGCAAAAGTGACTTTCTTTTCTTTTCGAATTAATTCTTGAATCTTATTTAGTGTTGGTTGAGTAAAGAAATCTTCAATATCTTTCTGCAATGGATCATAAAAATCTTGCAAAGAAGTATTTAAAGAGTCTGCTGTTTGTTGGAGAGCTTCAAAGTCAGAGTCATTAGGATTGATAGAAAAATCAGCGTATTGAAATGCAAACTCTAGTATTTCTTTTTGTCTTCTAATAGCTATTCTTTTAACTTCTCCAGGTTTTCTTTCTTCCCAACCACACTTTCTATTTATTTTTGAGTTGTCTTTATTTGACTGCATATTATTGCAGTAAGAATTAGGTTTAAAACCTCTTGATCTAAAAAAACGTTCAAAAGGTTGTTTGCCGATTTTTCTTATAGAAGTAAAGTAATATTTATAACGATCATCATCTTCTTCTAAATCAGATAGAGATTGGTGTATTTCTAGGTAGAATTTTTTAGGATCTTCGACAAAATTTCCTAAGATACCTACATCTAAAATAGATGGCTCATGAGATAAATCACTGATATGTTTATATCCTATATTGTTCAGTAATATTTTAAGATTATCAGGAATTGGAAACTCTTCCTTTTCCAAAATAATTTCAACAGATTTACTTTTCAGTAACTTAAATGTTCCTCTGACTAACTGCTGAGTAAGATCTATCTCTTGACGCACTTTAACCATTGCTTTTGCTAGCCTTTTTGGATCATTGCTTGATACTTGGATTCCCCATAGTTGCAACTTAATTCCAGGCAATGGAAGATCAATAGCAGTTATAAATCTTTGAGCACTCTTAATATAGTCTTTAGTTCCGACTAAAAATATAATATTGCCACCTCCTTGACCAACTCCTACTCCTGCTTCTAGATTATTTATTGGTAGGTCGGATGCACAGCCAGGATCTTCAAAAGGTAGTTTATTCAGTATCTCGGTAATATTTTTTGATTTTCTATAATAGAATAATTCGACTCTTTGAATTTTTAGTTTATTCTCATCTATAATCTGAGTATTATCTTTATCTATAATCTGAATATTATCCTTGCTTTTCTTTTCAAGTTTGGTCTTGAGTTCACTAAAGCAGTCTGAATCCATTGACTTTGATACCATTTCAGTTCCTGTATCTTTAGATGTCATTTCTTCAGCAGCAAGGGATTGAACACTTTTCCCCAAAGAAGAAGTAGCACTCCACATCAAAGTAATAATAAGTAACTTGTAATTCATATAGATATTTCCTTCTAAAATTTATCAATAGATTTACTTTTTTTTAGGGCTTGCTAAAAAATAAATTGAGCTGTTCCGAGGATCAAACCATACCAGAAATGAGAGTAGGTTGCTCCTTGCAAGGGTTGTTATAAAAGGAGATGGGTGCGGATCTTTTGAAGCGACAAGATTTATATTCCCTCAAAAAAGCCCATAAAGCAGATGGAGAATCTTTTGTAAGATGTTTAGTCAGCAGTTAAAGTTTTAGGCGAAGAAGAGATTTATAGCTTGAAAACTTTATATATCGTTCTGACAAGCTGCTGCCAAAAACATATCTCCTCATGTTTTGAGATTTTCCAGCCAAATGGCATTAGAGGCAATACCTGTAAATATCATTTACCGCAAGTAATCCACGTAATTTTATAGATGGGAAAGTATCGTCTTAAAAGAGCCGCACTTAAAAGAGATAAGGTCGTTGCCTTCTGTTGCAATATCGTCTTTCCATTTGTGACTGCTCCTGGTAACCAGAATGAGTCACCTTTGTTTAAAACAGCACTATCAAAGTGATGAGTACAGCTCGAACAGTAGGCATAGACCTGATCGAGACTATCATCAGCTTGGATGGCGCTTATGACAGTCGTGTCAACCGGAAGGCGATTTTCAATTGGGGTATGGTGCCTAATATCAACGAAAATCTCCGTGGCAGAAAGGTTCCAAAATGAGGACCCTAAACCCCATCTTCTAGAAGCGGTTTTTTTGCTATTGAGCGTGTCTTCGCTTGGGAAGATAAATTCAAGCGCTTGTTGCTTCGATTTGAGCGAATCAGTAACTTACATTACGCCTAGAAAACGGAATTATGGAAAGAATTTTTAAAGTGGAGCGGTGAAATCCGCTATAGTCATATTAGATATGATGGCCAATATTTTAGATCAGCTAGATAAAAATCCAAACCCAGCTGGTTGTCAGCACTACTGATCACCAAATTTTTGCCCCCCCTCTGTCCACTGTATGTTATACGGTTTGACAAGCCGATTCATTGGATATGTTGATATGTCTTTAATCCTTTGGTTCGCTTGCTGCTTTGGCTTGCAGTTCTTAACAGGATTCGTGCTATCACTGTATTCTTTCCAAGACCACCCTATTCCGACAACGAAGAGACTACCCCCATTCTTGACAAATTTCTCGATTGCATCAATCTCGGATTGAGTAAAGTTGCCCCAAGCATTCCCAATAATAAGAATGTTACCTTTATTGAGCTTAGTTTCGTCAATCGGAGCAGCAATATTCTCTACATCAGCTTCCCAAGCTTCCAATTTTGATTTTGGAGGAGCGTAAGGACTTCCTTTTAAAGAGACTATCTCGCAATGCCCACTCGAAATCAATATTTTCCTCTTATCTTTTGACGGATTTAGCCAGCCTAAAGATTGTTTCAGGAAGATAAAGCTATCCTTTCTGTTCCTCAAGACACCGTCATGTGCTGCAGCAAGAACTTTACCATCACCGTAATCCCGACGCGCTGCAACTATTATTTTCTTTTCTTCTAGCACTATTTTTAGCACTATTTTCCAGGCATCATCTTTATCCAAAAACTTTATCTCCCCAGGAGTCCCTTGTGTATCAATCATGCTCTCAAGGAATAGATCTGTAAGTATATTTGTATAAGCATCGTGCGTTTCCTGTTTGGCTTTTTTTAACTGCAACATAAGGCTAAAGCAAACCACCGCCGACACCAGGGAACCTGCTGCAATACCCCAAGCAGTTATGATTGTGCGCCGCTGTTGCCGATCTCGCAATTTAACACTGACATCAATAAACTGATTGGCTATATCGCTAAATTCGCCCAATACCTGCTTGAGATCTTGATTGCTGCGGAGTTCTTGTACTTGCACAAGCTTTACCCCACCCCAAAGATCGCTGTCGGCTTTCTTGTTTTTTTGCCAGATGACTACATCGTCATTGAGGCGGTTCCGTAAGGCAATAGCTTGACGATGCTCCTCAATCCAATCGTTCAGCTTTCCCCAGCAGGTCAATAAGATTTCATGGGCAATTTCCACTGTAGAGCCTTGAATCGCGACCGAGTGTTTCTCCTTGTCTTCAACAGGTGCATCGCCCACCAGCAAATTGTCATTAATCAACTGGGTTAGCACTGCCTGTTCCTGCCCATCCTGAAACTCCGAGCGATTTGCCCGTCGCCTGACGGGCTTCCATTCCGTCCCTGCCGCCTCATCGCCATTAATCTTCACCAGCTTCAAAAAAATTCGCTGTGCTGCTAACTTTTGCAGTTCAGGCAAATCTTGATAGATTTGATCGACCCGTTGCTGAAGCGCGCCGCGCACCCCACCCAGTCGGCGGTAAGAACTTAGATTCAGTGTCCGATCCAGAATGCCACGATCCTGTACTTCCGTCTTCCACAACAGATTGAGCGTATATTGCAACAGCGGCAAGTATCCCGCCTGCCCCTCTACATCCTTGATAATTTCTTTTACCAACCCCGTTTCAAACACAACGCCATGATGGGCCGCAGGCTGCTCGATCGCCAGCCGCAACTCATCTTGCTGCATTTGGGTAATCAATGGGCGATGCTTTTGAGTGAGTCTGGCCAACTGATTCGCCTGAGGCGAATCAAGTCGCCCCAAGAAATCGGCTCGCATGGTTCCCACAATCTTGACGAAGGGATCGTTAGCGTATTCTTTGCTCAGACTCACCAACCCCTTAATAAAGCAATCTCGCTTTTCCTTTTTACTGATGGTAAACAATTCCTCAAACTGGTCAACAAAGATCAGCCAGAACTCCCCCGGTTGCTTCAACGCTTTTACCACCTTGCATAGCGTATTCTTCTGCCCAGCTTTTGCAACCTCTGCCTGCGCTAGATTATAGCCACAACTGAGCAAACTACCATAGAGCTTCTCAAACGGATCGCGATCAGGGGTTAAAGTCAAACTGACAAACTCTTGCCCCCACTTTTCAGATAGCCAGGGTAACAGGCCAGCCTTCACCACTGAAGACTTACCGCTACCCGATGCCCCCATCAATAGGACCAAATTGGTCTGCTCCATTTCATTAGCTAACCCGAGTATGAATTGATCCCGACCAAAGAAGTTGAGGTGATCTTGCCGCTCAAATGCATCCAACCCTTTGTAGGGGGATGTCTGAATCAACTCGCGAGTCTTAATTTCATCCACCGAAATCTGAATAATCTTGGTTTGGCTTAGGGTGACAACCTGCCCCTGAATCACATTGAAGATATTGTCATCTCCCTGCACCTGTACATCCCCCAGCGCTTGTTGCTGGTTCGAGAGCCGCTGACCAAAATTATCGTTATTCATCCTATACCTACCCAGGCTTTTGCCACAAATGTTGCCACTTGGGTCATGAGTTCTGCTAACGTCAGTACCCCGCTCAAACCTTGCTTTAGAGCCTCTATAACCTCATTGACAAGGCTTTTATCCGGTTGCTGCTTTTGTAATTCTTCCTGGAGCATCACGATTCTTGCCTCTGTATCTTTCTTTGCGAATGAACTGAGTGCATCTGTTACCGAAACCTCCTGTTTGAGTTTCACCAGCAGCGATACAGCCGATTCCAAGTCTGGATGACTGCCATGTGACTGAATATTACTTTGACTCAAGTTGACATTGCCCCCCGCTTGGATAGCGTTGAAGGGGGTGTTACTCCCGCTAATCGTAATATTGCCAAAGGATTGAGGGGAGTTGGGCATGGGGTCTACTAACGGCAAAGGTTCTGGGACTATCTCTGACTGAGTAGAATCTTGATTGAAACCTGGAACAGAATGACGACCCTTTCGATATTTCAGAACAGGAGTCAAATATTCCGAACTGCCTTCCAAATCGATCGCTCTACACCCGAGCTGATAAGCCTCTTCGTAAGAGGTGCCAGCCCCCAAGGCATCATAAAATCCTTGAGAAAACTGAATCGCGGCCCGATCTCCAATGGGCTGATTCATGCCAATCACACAATCAACAGACTCGTGAATCGAGGTTGCCTGCACCTCCGAATAACAGGCATTGAGCAAGACACATTCAACGCTCGGAAACGATTTAAATAATTCTTTCAATGTTTTGGAGTTGACCAGTTTTGCCCGTCCTTGATCATCTTCAAGGACTAATCCCTCATCCCCCGATGTGGATAGCTCTGGCACAATGCCGATATCTCTGACAGCATCTTCTGAGAAGGTATGGGTTGTGTTCTGTCGAGAAGATGGTGAAGTTGGGGCTATCCATTTTCCCTCTCCATGTCCAGAAAAATGAACGATTTGAGGTTGGTGATCCAATAAAGCGCGACTGAAATCCGTCGTCCGAACCGCTAGTTTAGTGATGAGTTCAAAGTGATCTCGATCTTTGGCTCGTTCCAATCCTTCTTGAATCGAACGAACTTCTTCACTCAGACGTAACTGGGACGTATTCACAGGATTCGCCGTCAAGAGCAGAATCTTAATGTGTTTAAGGTTCATAAAGCTGTTTACCTCTCTGCCAATGCATAATTTTTGTTGCTAAAGCTAAAAGCCTTTATCCCTAGGCGAGCATGCCCGTGTTGCTGATTACTTTAGAGAGAGCTTGAAGCCCCTCTGAATTTGTAAAGTAGACCAGATGATCACAGCCCACTTCCTGAACTTGGGGTTGAGGAGACCGCCCCTCTGGCACCTGCGTAATGCTGTAAACCGTGGCCGCAATATCATTGACCTGTCCAAAAAACGGTAATGCCACTGCACTACTCATCACCTTCTGCATCAATCGCTGCAGCAGATTAGAGTCTACGGCTGCTGGAGTAATGGAAGTATTACCCGCTAGGATCGTATAAGGAATTTGCGGATCGGGACTCGCAGCCAAAGACTTGAGAAATTCCGAACCCGGCTGCATCTGATCCAATGTGATATCAATCGTCTCAATCGCCGCAACCAAACTTCCCAAAACCTTTACAGGCCAAGCCACCGTTGATAGGCTATTCAATCCAATTGCCAGAGCCGCTGTTCCCCAGGCTTGTACCGTGGGCCAAGGAGACCCCCCATTTGGGGTGCCCAGCATGATCAAATGGCTGACGATCTTATTTCCGCCTTCCCGCTCAATAAACCAGCGCGAAACCAACCCGCCCATCGAATGCGCTACGATATGCAGCTCCTTGCCGTGCTTCACATCTAGACCCACAGCAGCCAGTCGTTGCTTCAATTCCCGCGCATGATTCTCAATCGAGGTATTCAGACTTTCATAGTCAAAAGCAAGAACCAGATCGTACTGATCGCCCAGTGATTCTTCTTGTCCATTTACTGTCATTTTGGCAGTTCGAATACTGGGCACCATGCTTTCGGTATCGCCAATAATGCCGTGGATATACAGCACAATCCGCTTAGCTTTGGCAACTCGATCCTTGACCTGTGCCGCGTCCCTCTCGTAGCTCACTGTTCCATCAGACACCACGTTAACCGCTGCCAGAATCGGGTAATCGAATTCTAGTTTTAGCTTTTCACTCACCACCTTTTGGAAGAAAATACGAATCGCCCCAGTGAGGCTACGTTCCCCTGTACTCACTGGGTTGGGCAAACGTTCTAACGAAATCTCGGTTTTTCCTGCGGTTGTCTGTCCAAACCCCAAAGGTAGGAAGAATTCGCCATCATGGGCAATTGCCAACACCCGCTCGCCCTCTCCCAATAGGGTATCCACAGATAGCTTCAAAGGGTGTTGAGGAGTTACCGTAGCAATTGTGTCTGCATCCACATGATTGAGCTCCAAAGCACTCAACCCAGGATCGGTACCGCGACTAGTCGTGAATTGAAAGGGCTGAGCCACCGTATCATCCTCTCGTAGTATCGGTGGCAACACCAAACTGCCTAGATCTCGCGTAGATTGCGTGACGGTGGTTAACCTGACTTGCGCCTTTAAGCCGGGATGAGGTTGGATACTCACTCCAACTCCTAAAGAAGCACTACTGCCTTCATTCGGAACAGGGGTGGCATCTAAAGGCCGCACAGTTGTAATGCTGACCTGGCTACTAACCCAATCATCGTAGAGTTCTTCTTCATCAGGTACTGCTCCAAGATCACGAGTTTGCACCCGTCGCATCAGACGATTTAATGTGCCTTGACCTCTATGAGGCATCCTCACTTCACGGGAAGCGGGTAAGCCTAAATTTTCTTGTTCGAGCAATGTGGCGTCAAATTCAGCCGTGCTGACCATCAGTTTCAACAGATCTTTCGTTTCAGTGATTCCACACTCCCAAAGTTCTTGCTGTACTGAGGCTGGAATAGGTTTTCCTTCGTATGCCCACGATTCCTCTCCCTTGTCGAGCCAGATTCCCCCTCCAGGTAGCAAACCCTTAGTACTGACAGAGTAACGATCCGTCAAATCTAGCAGGGCACAGTAAAGGGGTTCACTGCTGGTATTTCTGAGCTTGACCTTGAAAGAGGGTCGCTTCCATTTACCATTCTCCAATTGATACTCTAGTCGAATCTGAGACTCTTGCAGTTCTTTCCCATCTTGGCTCAGAGACATCTGCACGGCCCCAGGCTGAATCCGGCTGGTTGCTGGGCTGGAGAGTTCGGCAATATTTGTCCAACGAGCCATATGCTCCAATTGCTGAATCGCCTTCATGGCAATCGTGGCACTATAACCCTGGATTTCGGCAACCAGTGGGCGATCGTCAGTGGGCCTAGAAATCACATATTGCCCTTCACGCGCCAATAACTTAAATTCTGCCGTTTCAGCCGTAACCACTTCCTTGACATATAGTGATGGCTGCTGAGCTGAGCCAAATTTTTGCAAAGCTGCACGAGCGAATTGAATTCCATCTAAATCCCCAGCCATCAAAATGCCTTTGGGCGGCAAAGGCAAACTGGTGATCACTGCTTTATAAGTTGTCTCTGGATTTAAGTCCTCAACGCCATTGATTTGAATCGTACTGAGATGTGGCAGGATCTTGATGACTTCGCCAGTCCCGATTTTCTCGGACAACTGACGTAATTGTTCAGGTGAACAATCTAAGGGGAACAATGCCAGTAAGGTTGTTTGCCCTCCAGCAGGTTGTGAAATCCCATGCACCGCGCCCCCATCGATCGCCCAGCCATGATCTTTGTTATGACTGACGGTGAAGTAGGGCGTAGAGGGTGCGATCGCTCCTCCTAGAAACGGCTGGTCTAAATCCTTTGGATGGGTAGCTTCAATTTGGGGTGATTGATTCGTTAGCTTCGATCTCACTAACGCATTGGTTCGTTTAAATAAGTCTCGGTAAGTTAAACTCCCATTGGCTTTATGCAACGTATCCAGCAAGAAGTAAGAGAATGCACCTCTTGATTTCTGATCCCCGTTGTACTCTTTTGCAAGTTCGCTATCTCGGCAGGCAGAGAGGACAATATGTTGACCTTTGGGTAAAGTCCAGCCACTCGAATTGGAGTCTGGATGGGCTGTAGAACCCGATAAGTGTTCGATATCTGTTAAGGAGAAGATATAACTATCTAGTGGTCGTTTACGGCGATCACAGGGAGCGTTGCGAACGACTGTATCGTCCCATAAATCACCACGAGTCCCCGATCCCGAATGGCAACAGTCCAAAATAGCCGTGATGTGCGGTTTCTTCTGGTCTACTTCAGCAATCAGTTTCGCGAGTTCTTTATCTGCTAGCCCCCAGCCATCCTCATTTAGACTGTCAAAACAAACCAGGGTTTCATCCAGGCGATCCGGTTCAAATTTCCAAAAGGCTTCAGGAGAGTCTTGTTGTCCACCATGTCCAGCGTAGTAGAACAAAGCAACGTCTTCATTGCCCGCTTGACACAGGTGTTGACGAAAGTTGTCAATGACGGCTTGACGAGTGGCTTGTTCATTAAGCAGAGTACACAGGTGAAGCTGATAGCCATCCTTCGCAATTCGTCCTTTCAAATAGTCTTTGAATGCCAGAATATCGTTGACACAACCTTTTAGCGGCTTGCCGGGGCTAACGTAATTATCAATACCAACTAACAGAGCATAAAGATTTTGAGCCATAACCATCTCACCTTAAATATTTGGACTTGGGACATTCTTGATGTTTAGATGCTACTTAAAAGTTAGCCAGGATCCTTTCAGGGCAAGAGTTATGGTAATTTCGTTGTTTAGACTTTATCTTCCTCGTGGAAAGATGTTCAGTGCACTATTAAAATTGCCCCTTCACGGGAAAAGCTTGTTTCATACTGGTGATACGTTTTTCTGAACAGTGAAATACCTGTAAGGTCATACATTCGAGTCTTGTTCAGGTTGGCAAGCTGTCATGTAATGCCCTCAATATTTCAATAAAAATTGCTTTTTCATAAAAAAATGAGATTTTCTTCCTAAAAGTTAGTGAAATCTCTTCTTTCTGTTTATTTATCTAGAATATCGATGTTTTTTATGCAAACTTCCCTGATCTTGGAAAAGTAGATTTGCAATTTGAGTTGCTATCTGGATTTATAGCGTGACTCAAGAGCGCTCTTTAAGCTGTAAAGGAGCAAGACTAATTCCTTGCCCAGGCAAGCGTTGGTGGATCTGTTGATCTGAAGCCCAGAGAATCGTACTTCCAGTCCCACAACCTCAGATCAGCAAATCTCAAAACTAAATTTCAACTCTTTTGCCGTTCTTAACGCGAGGGTAATCTCTTCGATTATTTGTATAGTGGACCGTATATTTCACATAAAAGCACCAAAAACATCACCTACAGCAAATTTCAAGTCAATTTGAAAGTAACGAGAATTGGCACATTTCCAATTTCTCAATCTGGTTGTGATAATGCCTATTTACTCGGGGTATGGTGTACACACAAGTCTGAATTAGACTGTAGGGAATCCGTATAGAGCATCCTCGAATCTATCCGCATCCTGACTAGAAAAACACCAACTTCGCAATCGCCCCCTCAACCTGCTCATCGGTGACTTCCAAGTACCCCGACAGTGCCGCCAGCGTCCGATGTCCTGATATCCGCTGAATATGCTTCGTCGGCACTCCAGCGTTGTGCATCTGGGTCAGAGCTGTTCGTCTGAAGCTATGAGTGCTAAACCCTTCCAATCCCACCCGACCAAAGGCTTGCCTCAAGATTCGATCTGCTGAACTCACCCGCAAGTGAGAACGGCCATGCCGACCGGGGAACAGATAGGTGCGAGTCAGATCAGGTGCATAGGTTACCAAATAGTCATGCAACTGGGGATGCATCGGTACTTCTCGCGTATCTCGCTTGCCCTTCGTCTGATGCCACCGGAATAGCACTGCTGATTTTGGGCCACTGGCGTTGATCACGTCACTGGTGAGCAGCGTACAGGCTTCACCGATCCTGCATCCGGTGTAGAGGCACACACCAAAGAGGGCCAGATCGCGGGGCTTGCTCAGACCATCACTGAAGAGGTGTTGAATTTGCTCTGGGGAAAGTACCCCAGCCTTACCGAATCGATCTTGTTTCATAATCTGGGATCTATTCTAGGAGGTCTTTTGTCAAAAAGACCTCCTAAAGAGGTGAAAGTATTGGAAACTCGTGGAATTGAGGTGGAGAGGGGCAGGAAGATCGGGCTTATTGAGAAATTATCGAGTTATTGAGAATGAGATAAAAGTGATTTAAGGGTACGTCAAGGGTCCTTTCCATACACGTAGCTAATTCGTTCCACTGTTCTAAAGCATCCAAATCTTAATATGAAAACTAGTACCTATAGTGAAATTGAGCCGCGGTTTTTAGCAATACTGTTCTACTCATCATCCGTCAATTGAGCTAAATGAATGTGCTTTCTACCGACCTTGATCTCAAACTCATCGCCAGTTTTTAAACCCATCTTTTCGGTATAGGCAGACCCGATAACCATCTGCCCATTCTGATGAACTTTGATCCGATAGCTTGCCTCTCGACCCCTACCGTCGCTATTGGCATCACCATCTAGTGAAATGCCCTTGGCTTCCAAAATGGCATTCATAAAACCACTCATGTTAACTTGCTTGCCAACTACATAACCACACTCTTTCGCTTTTTCCCGCTTCGAGAGATGAGATAAGTCCTTGAGCTTATTGAGTAGTGTTTTCCCGACTAGGGGTTGAATATCTTTTTTCTTTGTGGCTGCTTTTTTCTTGGCAACTGCTGTTTTTTTAGCCATAAATACTGTATATCCTTAACTGAACTGAATTGCGAACGACTTAGCCTATCACAACTCCTAATTTTCATAAGGTCTGGCCTTATTGTCAGCTAACATCTGGAGGGACTGTGAGTAAGAGAGAATTGGTTGAGGCTTGGAGCAGATAGTGGAGGAAGAAAATAGTTTGTGGATAGTCAACTAGACTTAAATTTGAGGCATTTATACTCCTAACGAACAACAATCTAAAAGACTGTAATCATCTCAGTCAGTACCGATGGGTTGTGATGTAGAGAGAGGGTTTTAAGCAAGCTTACCCATGGAGATAGAACTCAAAACCAGTTGTGAGAAAAGCCCCCATTTCTGAAATTGCAACACGTCCCTCTTCCAACACAGGTGCAAAGAGGTGGAAGCAGTGAATCATATCTGACCAAACCTTTAGCGTAACCTGGATATCGGCTAATCCGGCCTGACGCGCCAATCGCAAAGCATCATCAAGCAATACCTCAACAGCTCCGACATGTATCAAGAGTGGGGGTAACCCTGATAAGTCAGCATATAGAGGTGAGAGCAGAGGATTTCGCAAATCTTTTCCTGGAGCGTACCAATCCGTAATGGTATCTAACAGTGGAGCCGTGACCAGCAGATCTTTCTCTGCATGGCTAACCATCGTTGCGCCAGTTCTCATTTGGTCACAGTAGGGTGAAATTAAAGACACGCAGGCAGGTTGTGACTCTCCCAGATCTTTGAGAGATAACAGCAAGCCTAGGGCAAGATTGCCTCCTGCTGAATCTCCAGTCACGGCGATCTGACTAGGCTGGAATCCACGGGCATTAATTAGCCAATGATAGGCAGTCAGGGCATCCTCTAATCCTGCTGGATAAGGATGTTCAGGAGCTAGACGATAGTCAATAACTAAAATACTTACGCCTGCTGCTTCTGCTAGATCGCTGGCTAAACGACGATAGGCTTGTAAAGATCCCATGATAAATCCGCCACCATGGAGATATAAAATGATGCGATCTGATCGGCTGTTTGGGTGGGTGATTAGTTCTGCCGCAATGCCATCGACATCCACGACATCCACCTGGGCGGTAGGATGTCGTGGCATCGACAACCCCATGGTAAAGTTAGCCCTCATCTCAGTGGGAGTGCTGCCCCAAGAAAGGTCTTGAAGCTGAGTGGTGATTTGGTTTAGTTCTTGTTGACTCATAGTATTTACGGTTTGGAATCACCCGACTCCTGCCTGTGCTTTTCCTTTGGTGCCGAGGTGCTCTGAGTGGAATGGTGAGGCACTGGCTCTCCTTGCACAGAGAGCTGAGCAGTGAAAGCACCCGGTGTCGAATTCCGACGATGATCAGTAACCACCAGCGTTGAAAACTGACTCGTATCTAGCAGAGAGGTAGGAGGTCGAGATTTTAATTGGCGCTGTCCCAAGCGACAAATTTGGCACATGATCTAATTCTTTTTGACAATGTAGAAGTTGTTTTGGAAATCATGCTCAAGCTGCTTGATCTCCACACGCTTAAACCCGGCTTCTTCAATCATCTGTAGCGCTTTCTCTTCGCCCCAGACCGCACCCAAACCCATCCCTCCAGCCGCTAACGAAACGGTCATGCAGTGCAGACAGGAAATGGTGTAAAGCAACGGCCCAATCGGGTGCTCAAGATTTCCACCCACGTCACTAGAAGCACGGATATCTTGCATTAGATAAACGCCATCACTACGCAAGGCACGGTAGATATTTTGCAGAACGACATCCGGTTCAGCTTGGTCATGCACAGCGTCAAAGGTGGTGATCAGATCGTATTGCTCAATCAGATCCAGAGCCGCAGCATCCTGAATCTTGAACTGAACGTTCTCTAGTCCCAAAGACTGAGCCTCGATATTGGCGGTTGCAATCGCATCTTCCGATAGGTCATAGCCCACAAACTGACTCTGCGGAAATAGAGTTGCCATCTTGTTGATAGCCCGACCACTACCACAACCAAGATCCATCACCTGAATCCCACGTTCTAGATCGGCCATTAGACCAGGGACTAATGGAAGGATATGCTCGGTTAATGCCGCCACTACAGTTTGACCACTGTCTTCGGCCATTACCTGGTGGAAGCGTTTGTACTCTGAGTAGGGCACCCCGCCACCATGACGAAAGCAGTCTACGATCTGATCTTCAACATTACCTAGCACAGGGATGAACTGAGCAATCACAGCGATGTTATCGGGGGCGGCATCACGGGTCAGAAAGGCTGCATGTTCTGGTGGTAAATAATAGGTTTTGTGGGTTGCATCATAATCTACATATCGTGCCGTCGCCATAGAACCCAACCATTCGCGCACATATCGCTCTTGCAAGTTTGCAGCATCGGCAATCTTTTGGCTGGTTGCTGGCGGTAGGTCTTTAAGGGTATCGAATAGGCCAGTTCGATGACCCACAGAGATCATGAGTGAGAGCGCACCACTATTGAGTGTATCTATAAGCCGATTTGCAAAGACTTCGGCCTTAGTTTCATCAAAAGGTTGAGGAGTTGCGGTAAGGGTGGTCATGGTGTCCTCCTGATGAGCAAAAGGTTAGATTGAGTTCAAATGATAAACACTAAGGCCAAACATGATGATTCTTAGATCATGTTTGGCTCTCTGCCTGTCATTAGTGATAGCTTAAGTTTCCAGGACTCTTTACCATGCTGCAGTGATCCCGAAAGGTTGAATCTGTGATTCCTGTCAGACTGGCCAACATACAGCCATTGAACCATTTTTCAAATACAATCTATCGAGTCATGTTCGACAGGTAACATCTTCCTATTCCACTCCATCTCCCAACAACTCCGACAACATCCCCGTCACCTCGCCCTGAAGATCCTTGCGGTTATCGTCGTAGCGCATCACAGTTTCGGGCTTGGCATGGCGAGAAAGTTGCTGTACGGCCCGGACATTTCCACCCGTGGCATCCAACGCCGCAGTAATTGAGGAATGCCTGACCCGGTGCGGTGACATCATCTTACTGATGCCCGCTTCCGTGGCAATCTTCCTGACCACTTTATAGATAGAAGTCGTTGAAAGCCGCTCACCCCAATGAACATGATCCAAGGCCACGATCAGCGGATCCTCATCCTCCAAATGCTTGCGAGTTGCTAGCCACTCTGTCAGCGAGATCGCACTCACGCTACCAACCGTAATCCTCTCCTTCTGGGTGCCTCGACCCTTCCCCTGAATCCAAAGAGCTTTCTCCTCGGGTTCCCAATCCCCAACATTGCACCCATTCAGTTCCCCTCGCCGCAAAGCTGTTTCCCAGAGCAAAGCCAAGATTGCATAATCCCGCTTCCCGAGCTGCGTCTTCCGATCCGGTATCGCCAGCATCTTCTGAAAATTCTCCAGATCCACCCCCGAGGTATCCCGGTAGGCGATCACTTTCTCGCCCTTAATATCCTCCAGGCCCCAATCACACTGACCTGCACGACGGGCATAGGACACCAAACTTCTCAGGACCGATAATCTCCGGTTGACTGTGGCTTCTGCCAGTTCCAGCTCAACCAAAATTCCTTTGTACCGGGCCACCAGCTGTAACGCCTCATGCCGATCCATCCCCAGAAACAGGCCCACCATTTCAGGGGTAGGATCTGCTGTAAACATTTTGCGGAAAAAATCAGTCAGGTCTTTCCGGTAGGCTCGTCGGGTGCTGGGAGAGCGTTTATCCCTCAGTAAATCGCTGAGAACGTCGTTCTGAGGAATTTTTAGGGCCGAAGCTGGAAGGGCAGGTATTGCGTCGAGTTCCATATGTCGTTTTGGTTACGATAATGGCCGTTTCCTCTCCTAAGCTTACAAGTCTTGAAGCCCTTTCAGGTAAAGCGATTTAGCCAATCAATATTGTATTTTGAGTCTTCTGAAACCCTAACTTCGGTTCCAGTTCTAAATTCATCAAGAAGAAGAAACTGCATGAACTTGAATATCCACATTTAGCTTCTTTCGCAGAGCAGTAAAGATTGCGTTCAAACTATCCATTGTTGGATTCCCTTTCGCAGATAGCATTCGATGGAGACTCTTACTGGGCTTATTCGCTTCAACAGCAAGTTGTTCAAAGCCAACCGTCGCGTTTACTAAATCCCTCAATATTAATCGGGCGGTTTCCGGCTCACCATTAAGCATGAGGTACGCCGCTTCATCCAATAAAGCAGTTGCAAACTCAGGGTCCGATTGAACACGGGAGTGGATAGTCTCTTTGAAATCTCTCGTTAATGCCATGATGATTACTTCTTTTTTCGCTTGCGCTGTTGTTTCTTCTTTTGAGGATCTGTACTTTCTTGCTTCTTCCGATTTTTATATTCTTGAGAAAGCTCCTTAGCCTGGGTGATATCCGACTGTTGATCCTTCTTCGTTCCTCCTCCCAATAAAACAATCAATTCCTTGCCATCTTGGATCAGGTAGATACGGTATCCTGGCCCCCAGTTGATCCGGTATTCACCAATTCCATCGAACCACTTCACATTTGAGGTGTTACTTAATTCCAAGCGAGAGACGGCAATGGTAACCTTTGCTGCTGCTGAAGCATCTAATCGGTTGAACCATTTTGGTAGGGACTGGAGCCATCCTCTTTGATGTACTCTTGCAGTTTCATAGTAGGACTATGGTAACATAAAAGTTACTATAGTCCTAAAAATACCTAGATTGAAATAGCGATGGGAAACGGACCTCTACAAGCGACTGATTATGACAATGGTCATTTCCGTAAACATACACGCAAATTCGTGGATTTTAGCAAGTCATTATGACTCTAGTGAAACTCTAACGAACAGTTGGTCTTATATTGAAGAGTATTCTATAATAGTATCAATAGTGATACTATTAACTACATGGCCAGTATCGACAAAATTGTTGCCAAAATGGGGAATAATCCCGCTGGGATTAAGTTCTCAGATTTGTGCAAGGTTTGCGATCACTACTTCGGGGAAGCTCGTCAGACTTCTGGAAGCCATCGGGTTTACAAGACTCCCTGGCAGGGTGATCCTTTCGTCAATATCCAATCCAAGAAAGGGATGGGCAAACCCTACCAGGTCAAACAAGTGTTAGCCGCGATCCAAAAGCTGGAGTCAATGTGATGGATGCCAAATACTATACCTACCGGGTCATCTGGTCCCAAGAAGATGAGGAGTTTGTGGGCTTGTGCGCCGAATTTCCAAGTTTGAGCTGGCTGGATGAAGATCAACAGTCTGCTTTCGCTGGCATTGTGGAATTGGTCAAAGATTGTATTGAGGATTTAGTGGCACAGGATGAGCCTATCCCTACCCCTCTGTCTAAAAAACAATACAGTGGGAAATTTATGGTGAGAATTCCACCTGAGCAGCATCGTCAATTGGCTATCCAAGCAGCAGAGCAAGGGATTAGCCTCAACCGCCTAGCTAGTAGCAAATTGGTATCTGGGGGTTAGATGAAGTACCTGACTTTTCCTGCTAAGTCTTCCAGTGCTTAGTGGGTGGTATTTGTAGCCCTTAGTCTCAGCCTTGGTTAAAGTAAGTGCAGTGATACCCAGGGAGCATCTAATGAGTCCAGAGCGTTATGAGCAAAATTTTGGAACCTGTGAGTTGGGTGATCAACGATTGAATCACCGTGCATTCCGTAGTGTCCCGATTTATTCGCCATGAGTTGAAATTCCTGAAATGCTGTATTAATAGTGACTTCAGAGCATTTCTTGATGAACATTGCCCAGCGCGAACAACAGATTATCCGCATCCAATCCCAAAGCTCCTATGCCTCTATTAACGAAGCCCTGGAAGCAACCCTACGCCTGGAAGCAAGCCAAGTCACCCAGAAAATAATAGAGGCAGCACTAGACGAAGAAGTGCAAGCCTATCTATCCCAACTTCAAGGGACTCGACCTCGGCGCTCAGGTTATTATCAACGGGTTCTAGATACGCAGTATGGCAGGATCCCTCAACTGTCTGTCCCTAAACTACGTAAAGGGAACGCAGACCGAGAGTGGCAGATTTTAGAACGTTACCAACGTGCCCTTGGCAGTCTCCTCGATTTTTGCCTCGGCCTGTATGTCATGGGTTTATCGCTTCGGGACTTGCAAGAAGCTCTCTATGAGATTCTAGGAGCAGTCTTATCCGTTAATGCCATTAACCGAATTACGCTAAAAGCTCAGAAGCAAATGTTCCAAAGGCGTCAGACTCGTCTTGAGGAAACCCCTCCTATTCTGATTGTCGATGGTGTTTGGGCTAGTGTTCAGTGTTCCTCAGAAGACTTTTGGGAAGACCAAGCTGGGCATATCCGGAAACTACGCCATGCAGAAGACCGAGTCATTCTAGTCGCTATGGCAGTGTGGCCCGATGGCACCCAAACGGTGCTTCATTATGAAATGGCGACGCAAGAATCGGAGGCAGCTTGGTCACTATTCTTTGCGCATCTGTGGCAACGGGGATTGCAACCCTATTCGGTGAAGTTGATTGTGAGTGATGGTACGACTGGGTTGCCTAAGGTGATTCGTGCTCTGTTTCCCCTCGCACAACATCAACGCTGCATTACCCACAAGGTTCGAGCCATGCTGCGGCATTTAGGCTATGGGCAATTGTCGTACCTGGATGCGCAAGGACAAGAGCTTTCACTTCCTGAAGCTAAGAAACAGCGGTATGCACAAATTCAACATGATGCCTACGCCATCTATAAAGCGCCCACCTGGGAAGGGGCAGTTATTTCATTTCTGGTGTTTGAGAAAAAGTGGACAGACATCGAACCTGACGCCGTCAGAACCTTTATCAACGATTGTGCCCTGACTTTGAACTTCTATGATTTTGATGCATCTCTTCACTCACTCATTCGAACCTCAAATGCACTCGAGCGGTTGTTCCGGGAATTCCGAACCAAGGCCGATGAAATTGGTGCGTTCCCTAATGAAGAGAGCTGTTTAGCAATTCTCTTCCTCGTTTTTCGTAGGGATCATGCCAAGCATGATCGGCTCAAAAACCGTGGCGAATAAATCGGGACACTAACGTGCATTCAGTATCGGTCGTTCTCTGAGCGAGAAATTTGGTCAAGCCTTATCGACCGTATTTGAGACTGGGAAAGCCCTCAAACGGTCTTACGAGTTTTCGCAAATGTGAAAACCAGCTTCGCTAAGATTATTTCTCCTCATTGTTCTATGACCGCTTGTAGCGTATCGTCGCAAGAGATGACCTTGAGTGTTGGCGACACCACCTTCCTCGACTATGAAGGTATCAAGCAGAAGCGCCAAGGCTATGGTCCCAAGGCAGAGGGGGAATGGATTATTACTCCATAGTGCCTTAGCCGTTGACCCTGAGCAGGGCCAACCCTTGGGTTTGTTATGGCAAAAAGTGTGGAATCGTCAGCATCGTCCCAAGCCCCCGAAGAATGAAACGTCCCGACAAAAGAAGAAACGTCAGACCAAAGCGCGTAAAACTGCTCGGGAGCGTCTATTTGAGGAAAAAGAATCCTATCGTTGGGTGGAAGCACTGCACGCAGTGGAGAAAGCTGTGGGTCCTTCAACTCGTATCATTCATGTCTTTGACCGAGAAGGAGACATTGCTGAAGTCTTTGAACGACTCAATACCCTAGACAATACGGGACTCGTGGTTAGAGCCTCTCATAATCGTTGTCTAGAACACGATCCTAATCGCCTGTGGGAAAAGCTGGAAGCCCAGAGTGTTCAGTTCGAGTATGAGATTGACTTACCTAAAACGAAAGGCCGGAGTGCGCGCACGGCTAAGTTAGCTGTGAGATGTTGTCTTGTTGAACTTCAAAGACCAGCCCGACTAGCTGCCAGTCAACCCCTTCAGGTTTACGCTGTCTATGCAACAGAAGTAGCCCCACCTGAAGGGGAAGAACCAGTGTCATGGATGTTGCTCACTAGTGAAGTCGTGACAACAGTAGAAATGGCCCAAACCATTTTGCGTTGGTACACCTACCGTTGGCGAGTTGAGGAGTATCACAAAGTTCTAAAATCGGGCACTCAGGTGGAGCGATATCGGTTGGCATCTGAGGGAATGAAAACCTTATTGGGATTCCTGTGTGTCACTGCTGTAGAGCTGTTGCGTGTGACTTATTTAGAACGAACACAACCTCAATTACCTGCACAAGATGTCCTCACGCCTTTACAGATCAAAGTTCTCATTGCCAAGACCCCGAAGGTACCTAAAACATTAACGGTGGCATGGGCTGTTCAAGCAGTTGCACGACTCGGGGGATATCTGGAGCATCGTCGAAACACACCGATTGGAATTCAAGTCCTGTGGAAAGGGTGGGCGAAGCTCAATGACCTGATTGAAGGCTGGCTGTTAGCTACCCAGGAGACTTAGCAGGAAAAGTCAGATGAAGTACAAGGGCTATGAATCTGTGGTTGAGTTCGATGCTAATGATCAGATCTTCTTTGGTCGCGTCTTGGGGATTCGCGATGTCATTGCATTTGATGGTCAGACGGCGGATGAGTTAAAGCAATCTTTTCATAACGTCATTGATGATTATTTAGCCGACTGTCAGCAAGTGGGTAAAGATCCTTCTCAATCAAAATAGCTCATTGTTTCAACCTCAAGCTCCTTCAAGGCTTGATTCACCTCCTCCAGGTCAAACGCTTTCGGGTCAAACTCACTCCCAACCCATTCCATTCTTTCCTCATACTGTGAATGTCGGGGATTCTTCAGTACCCTCAGCAGATGTGCATACCCCCAGTCGCCACCACAGTCTTCCGGTGGACAAGCCCGCTTCCCTGCCAGACATACTGGATAGGTTTGTTCAGGCTCCCTCACTAACTTTTTCTCCACCTTGATTTCGTGCTGCCACATATACCCGAAGTCATAGAGGTAGCCGAATGAGAATAAATCATCTTCAATCAGCTCTGCTAACGTCATGGCTTCGTCTTCGCTATCCGAGAACTCATGGAGATGGTAGCCTTCCCAACCCATCACAACTTGCAACACGGAATGGAGCTGCGCCAGTGTCATCGTCTCTGGGACTTGAATCCGTCTCCAGACTTGGGGGCGGACACCCAACAGCGTGATCTTCAATTGATAGACGCTGGTTACTGCATTCGATGGTGCCTCCACCTCAGTAGCAATAGCCTGCTGTCCGATCTGCCAAGGAACTTCATCCGGTAGTGTCGCAAATAGTGGTTCCGGGTACTAAAATCTCCTGAATTTCATCCAGGACTATGCAGCCAATCCGAAGATTTTGTTGATGAAAGAGATCCCAGGCCAAAACTTTGAGGCACGAATAATCGCCACTGATATTAAAAACCTCGGTGATCTCCATCTCTTGGGCGAACAACATGAAGCCTTCGGAGACACCTTAAGAGAGGAGTGATTTTAGATAGGCTACCAATCTCCCTCACTTCCCACCTAAAAACAACTTCATACCTAAAAACACCCCTGGCCTATTCGCTGGGGGTTCCTTTTATCTGGAGAAAAATTATATGCCCGTTTCTATCCCACCCCAAACCCTGAAACCCCAAAGTAATGTCACGAGCTACAGCACAAATCCCACCGATCGCCCCACCCTCGAAAGACTCTCAAGCCTTACTCCTAGGTTGACCCAAGATGATCTTGTCGCCCTTGGCATTGCTGCACTCTTTGAAGGCTATGAACCTAGGGATGTGACCGTGGATTTTGGCCGTGGCTCCTATACTTTCAACCAATGCATCGACTTGATCCAAGACCTCTCCCAAGCTGGCAAGGTTGCCCTGGTGCGGAGTATCTCTGAGCTGTTGGCGGCATCGCACATCTCGCCTGATATAGCTCTGCCAGTCCTGCCCCCTGTGCCAGATCCCCATCTGGAGAATGTCTGGTACGTGATGTCGATTGAACAAGCGATCGCATTTGCCAAGATTGGAAGGCTTGATCCAGCGATCCTAACCCTGTTCTGCTCCGGTCAGTCGCTCAAGGTGATTCCCCCTGATCTGCTAGCTGCTGCTCGTGAGAATCTACCTGGATTGATGGAAGCTTTGAAAGGAGAGGACCAATGACCCAGGTGCTAACAGCCCAAGTCCTTTTCCCTGCGAAGGAATGGGACACCCAGTATGACGGCACAACCCCTATCAGCAACAACAAAAGTTGGAGGGTTAGATACTGACTTTCACTCAGATGAGCACGGAGAGTAGTTTGGTAAGATGCAGGGAACATTTTTTGAGATGGGAGTACAATCTACTCCCTATTCTTTTACCCTACTATTTTCTCAATCTCCTGCCATCGTATAGCCTAGGGCGACCTTGTTCCCCGTTAAGATTCATATTAGGTTTAACAGCCAATATTTCAGGTCAACTGGATAAAAACACGAAATGAGTTGCTAAATAGGGACACTAACCAACTAGGCCTATCTGGTCATCCTAAGCTAATGTCAAAGGTACCTGGTACTGGTATTGAATAACCTGTAAGATAATCGGCTCCAATATCTATCCCAGAGAAAAATCCAGAAAAATTACCAGTTCCGAAACCGATTCTCCCAAAAGTCAATGATACCCCTCCAAGTTCGGAACCAGCACTTATAGCTGCATTGAAAAATGTAGCTCCACCAGTCAATGCAAGTTGACTTATACCTAAGAAACCTGGTGTTCTAATATCCCCTTCAGTAGATGCATATCCAATAGGTATTGGGCTTAATGATAAACCCAGCAAAGGAAGAGCCCAAACCCCTCTAGCCTGTTCTATAACCCCCGGTGATGTTTCGTATGGCTCTGATTCAGCAAATATGAAAGCTCCTCCACCTGCTGGTACAGGAAATGGTAATGCGACGCTTGAGCCTGTGGCGATTACCAAATCTGCTTTCCAGTCGACATCTTCCCTGAACCCCCCCGCCAAACTGCCAACGGATTGACCTATAGAGATTATCTGAGATAGAAGAGTCGCCCCCAGTACAGCCTGCAAAACAGAGACATTCCCACTAGGATCAACGAAGTTTGTTGGATTACCATTGGCATAAATGTATCGATTAAGAGTAATGGGTCTTTGAAAAAATCCTTCAAATTTATCACGGCTTGAAAATCTAGCATTAGCAACATCCAGATATCTTGCTCTCAAATAATCTAAATCTAGATTTCCATCCTTCTGCTCACCAGCAAACAAGTATGAGTTCTCTGTATTCCCACTTTGAGAAAGAACTTGACCGAATGCATCATAAAGGTAGGAATCAGAGACATCTCCACTTTCAGAACTCAAAGCCCGTGTACTCCCTAGGCCATCAACGTGATAGAACGATCGCTCTCCCTGCCGATCCTGTGAAATTAAGTCATTCCCGTGAACATAGGAAACCTTGATAACACCGCCAGGCGTATATTCTTCTAGAACTTGGGCATAGGGACGATTCTTATCAATCAGGAAGCGAGTCTCTTCCCCATTGGCCGTTTGTGCCACCCGAATACCATCCGAATCATACTGATTGGTGACATCATTGACCCCATCCCCATCGGTATCCGCTGCAATCAGACGATTCTCAACATCCCAATCATAGGCAACCGACTCCGTACTATTGCTCTTGCCTAATGTATTGCCGTTGTCATCATAGGTATAGGTTGTCACCTCACCATCGGTCGTTTCAGCTATCAATCGATCATTCACATCGTAGATATAGGTCGTTACACCATCTATCGAATCATCACGAGTCTCTCGGTTGCCGACTGCATCATAGGTATAGGAGATAGTGCGGCTGGGGTCAGTCGTACCAGGGTCAAAGATAGTCTCTTGTGTCAGTCGATCCAGATCATCATAGGTATATTCAACCCGGCGTCCGTCTTGTTCTTCCACGGCGATACGGTTGCCTGTCAAATCCAAGGTATAGCGGAAACTGTTGATGATGCCGCTAGGACCACTGTTCTCCAGATAGACCAATCGATTCAACTCATCAAACTCACGGATTTCAACCGTGCCATTCGGAAATTCCGTTCTCTCTAGGTTGCCAACGGCATTGTAGAAATAGGTCGTTACTCCTGCATCTGGATCCGTTACCGTCTTCAGACGATTTTGAGCATCAAAGGTATAAGAGGTTTGTCCAGAGGGAATGGTGACGGAGGTGCGGTTTCCGGCAATATCGTAGGTGTAGCCAATCTCCCGCCCATCCGGGTCGATCCGCTTCGTGAGACGATTCTGCTCATCGTACTCATAGGTCGTCGTTCCCCGAGCATCCGTTACACTTTCACGCTGACCAATGAGGGTGTAAGCATAGGTCGTACTGGCAGAGCCTGGGAAGTCTTTAGTGATTAGCCGATCGCGCTCATCATACTCATAGACAATCGTCTCGCCATTAAAGTCCGTGGTGCTAATAACATTGCCGACTTTGTCATAGTCAGAACTAGAGCGTTGCCCTAAGGCCAGCACCGTGGCCGTCCGCCGACCGAGACCATCATATTCAAAGGTAGTGACATGATCGTTGGCATCTGTTTGGGTAATCAAATTACCCAGCTCGTCATAGGTATATTCAGTCCGCTGATTCAGGGCATCCACAACAGCCGTTAATCGACCCACGGCATCATATTCAAACTGTGTTGTCTTGCCTTCCTGGTCTGTACGACCCACCAATCGGCCTGTCTCATCAAACTCAGAAGAGACCGTCGTACCATCGGCAAACTCCTGACGAAGGGGGCGGCCGAAATCGTCATAGAAGAATGTAGTGGTATTCCCCAAGGGATCGGTCTGGGTTTGTTGCCGACCGGCATCATCATAGGTAGTGGTAACTGTGGGGTTATCACTGTCATCTGCGGGGGTCTCATCCGGTAAGAGAGTGGAGACTAATCGTCCCAACTTGTCATAGACAAATTTGGTCTGATTGCCCCGTTGATCAATCTCAGCGATCACCCGACCCGCGAGGTCATACTCCGTTCTAGTTCGGGGGTTATCTGCATCATCCGGTGTGGCATCGGGCAGAATCGTTTCTATCAGACGACCCACCTTGTCATAGACAAATTGGGTTTGCCGACCCAGTTCATCAATTTCCGTAATCACTCGGCCTACAGCATCATATTCCGTGCGGCGGCGAGCATTATCAGTATCATCATTCGGCGTCGCATCGGGCAGAATTGTCTCCGTGAGCTGCCCCCGATCATCGTAGATAAACTTCGTTACCCGTCCTTCGGCATCAATTACCTGCACCCGATTGCCCACAGCGTCGTATCGGGTCTCAGTGATTCCGCCTTCTGGGTCCGTCACCTTGACCAATCGGCCTTCGGCATCATATTCCGAAATTGTGACTAAAGACCGCTCTCCCGTTGGTGTGGTTTGGTTGCGAGTTTCAGTCAGCTGATTGCCGTTGTCATCGTAGGTAAAGGTGGTGACATTCCCCGCTGCATCCACTTGGGTAAGGACATTGCCAGAGCCATCATAGGTAAAGATATTAGATCCAGTTGCATCTCCAAAGCTGGCCAGGTTGCCCCTCGCGTCATAGTTCAGGGTCGTGGTGCCATTGCCTTGACCTGCAATCTGAGTCAAGTTGCCCCGCAGGTCATAGGTATTCGTGGTGGTGTTCCCCAAGGCATCGGTAGAGGCTGCCAGCACACTAAAGGGAAGGCTGCTCTGACCCGTAATCTTAGCGACTAATGACGTGCCAAAGTCAATCCGGTCATAGGTATTAAAGGTGACGTTCCCCAGAGCATCCGTCACCGTCAGGCTATTGCCAAAGGCATCGTAGGTAAAAGTAGTGGTGCTGCCTTCAAGGTCTATGCCATCAAAGACCGTTTCCGTGAGCATGTAGTTATTGGCATCATAGGTCCGCTCAATGACGCCACCTTCTGCATCCACTTCCCTAACCACATTGCCCCGCTGATCGTATTCAAAGACGGTGGGGTTAACCAATTGATCCCGAATCGTTTCCGTGAAGTTATCGGGATTATGGACCAGTTCAATAAATTCGCCACTGGCATCAATGAGTTTCACTAACCGACCCAGATCATCATATTCACTTCTCACCCCCGAACGATTGAGGGGATCAATCACCTCCGTCAAGAAGTGATCTCGCTGGGGTTCGTCATACTCATACTGAGTGACGTTGTCCTCCCGATCCGTGAAGCTGACTAAATCTCCAGTCGCGTTGTAGGCATATTCGATCCGCTCCCCTAAGGGGTCAATCACCGCGACAATTCGACCTTGGGCATCTCGTTCAAATGTGACGCTCTTACCGTTTGAGCTGACAATGCCGTTGTCTGTGAAGGTGAGGGTATTGTCATTGTTGTCTGCAACCTGGCGCAGGTCCCCAGTGGTGCCATTGATTTCATAGGCCAGACCATCCTGGGTGGTGAGTATAAAGCGATTGCCAAAGACGGGAGAGAGGGGGTTATAGGCTAATCCCGTTGAGTAATCAAACAGTTCACCCGCTGCATTCACAGATAGATCCGCATTGTCCACGGAGAGCTGACTGGTCACCCCAGAATCTGAGACAAAGGTGGGCTTGAAGATTCCCAAGAAGGACCCTTGTAATCCAGGGGCAAGAGTGGGCTGGAAGGTGAAGCCTTCTCGCTGGCCACCCGGCAGGGTGACATAGACCCTAGCTCCACTAAAGAAGGGGTTGTAGATCAGGTCCGCTTCAAAGCCTGATTCAGCCACGTTGGTTCTCAGGTCCGTATCGCTCAGTTCTAAGCGCCAACCATATCCCAGTTCATCGGTGGTATTGGCATTGAGGCTGTCATAGGTGCGAGCGACGGTGATCGGGATGCCGGAGACGGGAATGACAAGGTCTGTGAAGGACAGCTGGAAGTTCCCCAGTTTCAAATCACCTGCAACACTGACCTCTTGCTCAACGGTAGCTTCATTACCGCCCGTATCCGTAGCAAATAGTCGCAATGTATAGGCGTCATTGGCCAAAATCGAGGGGTCGAATTCACCCAGCAGGCCATCGGTGATCGGATTTGTGCCTTCTGCTAGAGTGACAAAGTTATCCGTGCCTGATAGAGCATAGGACAGGGTGTAGGACAGCAGATTGGTATCTGTTACTGTCCCTAATATATCGGTAGCAGTCGTGAAGATATCACCCGGCGTGAGTGATGTGAAGGCCACAACTGGGGCATCGACATCATTGGGGTCAATGCCAGTGAGGGTGACAGTATCAGTGCCGATATTACCAGCAGCGTCAGTAGCCGTGGCTACAGCATCGATTGCCCCCAGAGCTTCGACAGTGACGGTGGCTCGACCCGTGGCATCCAAGGCAATTGGGGTGCCATCAATGCTCAGGCTCAACTGCTCAACGCCGACATTATCAGATGCTTGGACAACCAAGGTGACGGTATCTCCCAAATCAACCTGCCCACTTTGAGATTGGAATAGGCTGACTAAGGGAGCTTCCTGATCGACCGTGACTACCAAGTTATAAGTCTGGGTAAATGAAGCTCCAAAGGGATCTGAAACCCTAATTTCAATAGATTCAGTCCCTAAATCAGTAGTGGTGGGTGACCATCTGACTCGCCCAAAATTATCTACAGTCATCCCATTGGGTGCCTGGATAAGTTCGATGCTCAGGGGATCATTATTGGGATCTATTGAACGGACATTATATTCATAGGTGGCCCCTACTGCAGCTGAAACAATCGGAGCTGAGATAATTTCCGGGGCGGCATTATCCCGAACAGCCAAGTTGTATCTTTGAGTACTGCTTAATCCCGATGAATCGCTTGCCACAACTGTGATCTCAAATTGCCCATTTGAAGGGGGCACCCACTCTAATAATCCAGAGTTTGAGTCAATCGTCATTCCAGGTAAAGCATTAACTAAGGAAAATTGGATTGAATCACCATCTGGATCAGTAGCCCCGACGTCATATTGATACAGTGCACCTGCTGAAGCTGCGAACGTAGGTGTTGAATCAATCCTAGGGGCTTGATTGGGTGCAGTAGCTAGCACCACGACTGAGTAACCGATTCCCGCTATATTCCCTTGATCATCAGTCACCAGAACATCAACTAACTGTTCACCGATTTGGGATGTAGTAGGAGTCCACTGAATCTGCCCCGTTGCAGTGTCAATAGTCATATTGCTGGGGGCATTCACAAAAGAGTAAGTCAGGAGGTCATTATCTATATCGGTCGCGATAATTTGATCGGTATAGGGTGTGTCAGCAGCACCAACGGTTAAGGGTGCAGAAGTGATGATGGGAGGTGTATTTAATCCCCGAACATTAAGGGTAAAACTTTGAGTGTCGGCTCCCCCTTGGGCATCCAACACCTCGATCACAATGTCATAACTGCCCACCTGATCTAGTGTGGGTTGCCATAGAACCGTTCCCTGACGTTCGTCAATGGACATGCCCGTGGGTGCATTCAAAAAACGCCAGATCAGTGGATCACCATCAGGATCAAAGGCTTGCGCGTCATAAGCATATTGTTGATTAGCGTTAGCTATAACATTGGGTGTTGATTCAATGACAGGTGACTCGTTTATTGATTGAGAGGTAACCTCAATCTCAAAATTTTGTTGAACCAGTCCACCCCGACCATCATCAACGATCAGTTGTACTGTATTCAGCCCAATCTGATTCCCGGTGGGATTCCAAGTAATGACATTCGAATCATTCAGACTCATCCCAGTAGGGGCAGCATTCAACGTAACTGCGAGTGGATCACCATTCGGATCTGAAGCAATTAATTGATAAAGATAGGTCCCACCTAAATGGATCATTTCCCGAGGCGTGGACTGAATGACCGGTAACTGATTAGTCGAGTTGGCAACAACATCAATCGTAAAAGTTTGCTGAGTCTCTAAGCCAACAGGAATCCTGGCAGAAATAGTAATCTCATTTGGCCCTATCTGATTGACATTTGGAGTCCAAGATACCAGTCCTGTATCAGAGTTGATCTGGACTCCGATGGGTGCATCAATCAATTCAAACGTAAGGTCAGTATTGCGAGCATCTTGAGCCACAATCTGGTATTGGTAAGGTAGCTCAACACTGGCTGGTCCTGGCGGAGTTGAGGTGATGAGAGGTGCAGTAAAGGCTGAAGGGACATTAAGGCTGATATCTTGTATGGCGACACCCCCTTTACCGTCGTTGACCTCTAATAAGGCTGTACTAATCCCCTCCTGAGCAATCCAAACAATCGTTCCAGTTCTGGGATCGACTGTCATTCCTGGTGGGGCTGCCAATAACTCAAAAGTTAGGGGGTCGCCATCAGGATCTGAAGCCACTGCATCGTAACGGAATAGTTCACCTGCGGTGATATCAGTCGGTGGAGCACTGGTAAAAGTGGGTTTAGAGTTTATCCCCTGGGATTCAACATTGCCAAAATCAATATCGCCAATGGTTTCAGAACCTTGAATAGTGATTTCAAAGGTATTATCTCCGGGGGCTGTTTGAGTCCAGCCAGGTTGCAATTCTTCGGCAATGACATAAGTACCAGGAGCCAAATTATCAAAGAAATAGTTACCTTGAACATCAGTGGTAGTAAATCGTTCGCTCGAATCACGAATTCCATTGAGATTCTGATCAATGTAAATGATCCAGCCTTCAAGTCCTGGTTCGGGTATAGGATCAATACCAGCTCCTGGAATAGTACTGGTAATTAAGTGATTAACGTTAGCAAATTCAACACCGTTAAAAGTGTCATTAGGCAAAGGAGGACTCCCAAATCCACGTAATGGAACACTGGGTGAACCAAACACTGATGTTGATAAAAATCTACCGTTAGGTTGCTCTCCATTAGGAATCTCTGAGTAAGTGGTGGTGGATGAGCGTAACTCAGTTGTGATGACTGGATTCGGACTATTAAAGAGAGTTCCTCCCTGCTTTAAATCAATATTCTGTGTCGAATAAATCCCTTCAAACGTTTCAAATCCAAAGAAGGTTGCAACTTCATTAACATGTTGGACGATCAGGGAACTACTGGAGTCGTCTGTACCCAGGACAATTCCGCCACCATTGTCAAACAAGTTTACGGCTTGATTAATGGTTAAGTTCTCTTCATCCTGTGTAGAATGAATTCGCCATGCTAATCCATCAAAGATGAAGTTGGGATGTTCTGAGCTGAATTCCTGTAAAGCATTTAAATCTTCATCCGTAAAGCTGAAAGCTGGATTTGCAGAGGTTATGCCAAATCCATCATTCCAAATCCAAACCTGATTGATATCGTCATTTGTAGCAAGGGTATTTGCAATGGTGCCAGGATTTAGTAAGGATCCAACAATTACTTCATAACCCAAATTCTCTAAAACAGGCAAAACCGTCCCATTTTCTACATTAACAGCGACATCGCCTCTTAAAAGGAGGATTGTGTCTTCATTTGGATCACTTGGTTTATTAGTTCCTCCTTCTTGGAATCCACGTTCTCCATCACGATCAAGATCATGGAATTTAGTTCCTTGAATGACACCACTTGAGGTAAGGTCAACCACCTCTAGAATGAATTGCTGGGTCTCAACCCCTCCTCGATTATCCTCAACCTGAATTTCAACTGTTTGTATGCCAATATCTTGAGTCGTGACATCCCAAGAGATCTGACCAGTGTCTGAGTTGATCACCAAACCCAAAGGTGCTGTCAATAGTGAGTAACTGATTACATCTCCATCAGGATCGAGTGCATCAATATCTGTCAAGTATGATGTACCCGCAAAAGCTTTTAAGTCAGGAGAACTAATAATAATGGGTGCATTATTTCCTGCTTCAGCTTGAACAAAAATCCCATAGGCTTGTTCAGCAGTTCCACCCTGACTATCATCAACAAGAACGACAACTTCATTAAAACCTAACTGGGTATTATCCGGTCTCCAACTGATAAGCCCTGTGTTTGAATCAATAGACATATTTTGGGGACCACTCACTATTGAAAATGTGAGTGAGTCTCCATCAGCATCTTCTGCAGATAACTGATATTGGTAATCTGCTGAGACATTTGCATCAACGATAGGGATTGACTTAAAGCTAGGAGGCCGATTTGGAGGTGCCTCAATTACTCCAAGGGTATAGTCTTGCGAGGTGATACCACCCCGACTATCACTGACTTGTACCGTGATGTCATGATTAGCAATATCAGCTACAGTGGTGTCCCAACTGATCACACCCGTCGTTGGTTCAATGGTCATGCCATCGGGGGCAATCAGGAGTTCATAGGTGAGGGTATCTCCGTTTGGATCAGCTGCATTAACGTCGTAGGTGTAGGGCAACCCAGCAATCGCTTCTAGTCTGGGGGTTGATTCAATGACTGGATTGGAATTTAATTCCGACAGCACAACGAAATCATAAGAAAATTGCACACCCTCTGGGTTTCTAAAGCTAATGGTTCTTGGTCCAGTCAGGTCATCAGGATTAAACTTGCCTGCGGTGACTAAACTTGTGAAATCAAAGTAAGGGCGTCCATCTGCGGTCAGACCGTCCGCATCAACAACCCGCACAGTGGGGTTACTCAGATTTGTCACCGCTACCAGGAGGGGACCATCTAAACCAATGGTGCTAATGTTGCGTAGGGTCACCTCAGTAGTCAGGATCTGGCTTTTCTCATTGAAGGAAGTTTGTTGATACTCAACTTCGGTACTGAAAGTAACATCCGACAGTAGTGAAAAGTCGATGGGGTCTACTCCCGTAACAAGGGGAGTATCTGGAATCGCGGTAACAGGATCACTACCAGTGCTATCCTGAACCTCAATATCATTAATCTGAACGCTGGTCGTGACATCACTGTCATCATTGACTAACCGAAAGACCAAGGTTGCTTCAGTCCCTGGTGCAAGACCTGCCAAATTCACGATAACGGTCTGTCCCTCCAGACGCACTCCTGGAGCTAACTCAGCGGGGAACCCCTCCGTCATATTTAAGAAGGCATCTTGGTTAGAACCAATGGTGTGAATCAAAGAGTTGCCATTCCCATCCACAAGAGCAACTTCAAACGCATCGTTGATAAAATCTGGATCGCTGGTATCAAAGATGAGATCACTGTAGGTAAAGCGCAGCTCAGCAGTATTACTGGGAATCGTAATGGCTTGTTCCGCTGTCGTTGTAAAGTTCGTTCCTTCCTGTAGAACAATCAGGGAGGAAATATTAAAGGAGATGGTTTGGGAATCAGTCCCACCTTGGCCATCACTGACGGTATAGCTAAAGGCACCTGCGGCACCTGAGGTCCCTGGTTGAGGGAGAAACTCTAAACTCTCCAACTCATTGAGACTCAGAGTTTGCCCTAAGGTTAAAGTCGTTCCATCAGCCAACCTTACAATCCCTTGATCTGCCAAGGGTAGCTGGGCAACTGTGATTGTAAGAACATCCCCATCAACATCAGTAGGGGCAGTGATATCTAGAGGAGCCAACGTTCCATCATTCGAGGCAGTGATGACTTTATCGTTATCTACAATCGGAAGATCATTGACCGGATCAACGGTAATGCCGAGGGTTTCTGTATTGATCTGTTGTCCCCCAGCCCCTGTTTGCCCCTGATCATCCACACTCACCGTGAAGACATCAGCACCATCGAAATTCAGATTGCCTCGATAGGTCAGATTAACCAAAGCTTGATTGATATTAGCTAAGGTGCCAGAGAACACCATGCTGCCATTGGCCGAGCCATCGCCTTGGCTAAAGGTCAACCCACTGGTTTGCCCCAGACTCAGAACACCATTGTCTACAGTGAGAGTGACAATTACCTCCCCACCATTGACATCAACATCACTAATCGTGATGCCGCTCATCACTAGATCGGTGTCTTCATCCACCGACGCAGCCGTCGGCAGGATAATCCCTGGCCCATCATTGACAGCAGAGATATCTAAGGTGATGGCCTGAGCTGATATTCCCCCTTGGCCATCACTAACGCGATAGCTAAATTGTCCCGCCGTCCCTACAGCATCAAGGACCGGGACAAAGACGAGTCCTTCTAGTTCTATAATCGTCAGGGCCTGATCTAAAACAACTGCTGTTCCATCGGCCAGTTGAATCTCACCTTGGACTGGATCTGGAACCTCACTCACCTGCAGGGTCAGTGCATCTCCATCCGCATCCACAGGGGCAGTAATACCTAATGGATTAGCAACACTGTCCTCCAAGACCATCAGGGTCTTGTCAGGATCAACCGTAGGGGCAACATTGGTTGAATTAACCGCGATTGCAATAGAGGCCGCATCCGTAAGCAATCCCCCCTCTCCAGTATTGCCCTGGTCATTAACCTCCAAAAAGATATTGGCCGTGCCGTCAAAATTGACCTCACTGCGATAAACCAGATCGCTCACAGCTTGATTGATGTCAGCCAAAGCCCCCGTGAAGGCCATTTGGACATCACTGACCCCATCGCCCGTAATAAAAGTGAGGCCATTGGTCTGGCTTAAAGACAGAACACCACTATCCACCGTTATAGAGACCTCTAATAGTCCCGTTCCAGCATCTACATCCGTCAAACTAATCCCAGCAATCGTTAAGTCCGTCTCCTCAGCCACGGATAAAGAGGTCAGGGGAACGATTAACTCTGGAGCGTCATTGACCGGAGTAATCTCCAAGACCACGGCTTGGGAATCGGTTCCCCCTTGGCCATCGCTGACGGTATAGCTGAAAGTGCCAGCAGCGCCAGCCTCATCATTACCAGGCACAAATTCTAGATCTTCTAGATCAGAGGTACTGAGCTGTTGACCTACCACCAGGGCTGCCCCTGCTAATTGCACCACCCCTTGACTACTATCAGGAATCTCATCCACCGTCACCGTGAGGACATCCCCATCACTATCCGTGGGGGCATTAATAGCTAATGGAGTAGCACCACTATCTTCAGCCACGGTCAGGGTCTTATCAGGATCTGCAACAGGAGCACTATTGGTTGCGGCTACAGCAATATTGATGGTTGTGCTGTCCGTCAGAGCACCCCCTTCACCCGTATTGCCTAGATCATTCACAGCAATGGAAAGGGTATCGAATCCGTTGTAGTTGGCATTACCTCGATAAATCAGGTTCGATAGAGCCTGATTAATATCTGAGAGGGTTCCTCTAAAAATCAGGGTGCTATCGGTAATTCCATCCCCTTGAGTGAAAGCCAATCCCGTTATTTGACTCAGACTCATCACCCCGTTGGTAGCACTCAGGGTAACTTCGAGTTCTCCACTGTCTACATCAACATCATTGATGCTGATGCCACTCACGACTAAATCAGTGTTTTCATCAACGGCTTGAGCCCCAGGTACCGTTAGGAGGGGAGCATCATTAACAGGCGTCACGGCAATATCAACGGTTTGGGTATCCGTGAACCCATTTCCCCCATTGCCTGCTGACTGGTCATTCACTGCAATCGCAATCGCATCACTGCCGTTGAAATCAGCCTCAGCCCGATAGGTCAGATTATCTAGGGCCGTATTGATATCTGAGAGGGTGCCCGTAAAGACGGCGGTGGGGTCTGCCGTTCCATCTCCCACACTAAAGGTCAAACCATTGGTCTGGGCAAAATTCAAGACGCCATGATTCACCGTAAGGGAGACTTCTAGGGCATTGCTGCCTGCATCGGCATCACTAATGGAAATACCATTGACGAGTAAATCCGTATCTTCAGCCCCTGTTACTGTCGCTGGAGCTGTAATCTCAGGGGGACTCCCCACCCCAATTCGCTCAATGGTCTGACTAAATTGGCTTTGATTTCCCGCCGCATCCGTTGCCACTGCACTCAGGGCATTTGTCCCTATATCTAGGGGCACATCCTCAAACGCAAACTGACCTTGGCCATCAGCCACAACCGTTTGTCCCAAAGGATTGAGAACCACACTGGCATTGGCTTCCGTGGTTCCCACCAAGCGGACCGTTTCCAAGGTGGTTTGCTGGTCACCTACCGGATCTGTATCTGACTCGGGTGCGAGATCAAAACTAGGAGCAGGGATAGTGGTATCGAGGACAAACGGTAAAGAGTAGGGTTGAACAGTGCCACTACCCTCAATCTCAATTTGAGCCACCACATCCGTGAAGTCCTGATCACCCCCATTCAATAGATCTTCGAACCGTAATAAATTCGGTTCATTTTCATCCACCTGCATATGGTCGAAGTGATCCGGGTTGGCGGCTGTAAAGGAGAAAAAGGCTTTGGGATGGCGACGGGTTCGGTTCTTGGGATTCCTCTTGAGAAACTGCTCCGTCGTATTGTCCTGAATAATATAGAAACCCACCAAACCATCGGCAGGTAGGTCTAATTCCGTCACCGCTCCTTCCCCTAAACCACTGGCAAAGATTACCTGTTGGCTTGCACTCGATAGAGCAGCTTTGGCATAGCCCTTATCTCCGGGCTTCAAGTGGCCAATCCGACCCTCAGCATCATCGACGTGAAATAGGCCCAGCTCATTATCAAAGCTTGCCTCTCGTTCTACCCAGGTAAACTTAGCCGTGACGGTGCCACTGGTATCTCCAGGTAATTGGAACGCTTCTGCATCCAGTGAACTAAAGCCATTAAAGACTTCTCCTCCATTGCTATTACCAAAAGCATCCGTGGCGAGCAGGTTGAGGGTATAGGTCCCATCGGGGAGAACACCGCCATTGATTTGATTGAGGGTGGCCTGATCTAAGACAAATGTCCCGTCAGACTGCAACGTCCCCAGGACATCCACATATTGATCTATGGGGGTATTGTTCAACCCCGCTCTAAAGCTCGTGATCTGACTGGCATCTGAAATCTGACCCACCACCGTGGGGTCAAAGGTCAAGCCATCAGTATTTGTGCCGTTGGCTGCAGTGTCGTTCGCCAAGCTAGCACTAATGACGGGTGGGTCTTGATCTGCAGGATTGATGTTAGCAAGTTGCTCAATCTCTAAATCAGACAAGGCCCGGTTATACACCCGTGCATCGGCAATAATACCGTCAAGTCCCCGAGTTCCTCGACCATAGCCTTTGCCGTCGTGGAAGCGAGTACTTTGATTCACCCCACCAATACCAATATCATTGGAGTGACTCTTGAGCTGAGCACCAGCACCGGAGTCAAACTGCTCACCATCGAGATAGGCAGAGAGCGCCTGTTGTTGGACGTGATTTTGCCCAGCTTGGGCATCTAGGATCAGGGAAACATGATGCCAGGTATCGGCCTCTACCTGATCTGTAGAAAGAAAAGTACCGTTCCAATTGCTTTGTTTACGGTTCCATCCCCCTACGTATAGATGTCCATCATCCAGATAGATATTGAGACCCCGAGTGCTACCCCCTTCTTCATAGATGACTTGCTTGCCTGCTTGTAGGGTATCGGTCTTGAACCAAATACTGACGGTGCGTTGGGCATGCGTTCCAAGATTAATATCACGGGTATCTTTGACGGCGAGGTAATCGTTGCGGCCATCGAATTCAACCCCACCCCCTAGGGAACCACCCACATCAACGAATTGAGCCCCATGTCTTAAAAAGCCTCGATTGTTGCGACCTTCGGGCGAGGTATCGGCAGCAACCTGTCCAGTCGTTTCATCCAGAGTCAGATGCATCACCAAGTCATCGGTAGAGACGGTGGATGCATTGCCGACAAACTGACCGGGGCCAATGCCCAATTGCTGACTAGTGGCAGTGGATGAAGAAGGGATTGAGATTGATCCTGGGTTAGGTAAAGTTTGGTTCCAGGAGGCATTAGCAGGTGCTGGCGCTGGAGAGCCATTGACGCTACTCCCTCCAACCGCGTTGACAGGATCATTGAAGGCTGGGTTATGCTTGCTACCCATTTGGTTCAATACAGAACCCAAGCTAGTATCGTTCCCTAGCGCATCCAGTAAATCCCCTTCCAGTAAGCCTGATGTTGGAATATCCTGATTGCCAAAAAGATTACCCGAACCACTCATAACCCAACCCAATCCCTACTCAAAACACAGATAAATAGATACACAAAGTGGACAGCAAGCGCATTAGCCAAGCGCTGCCATCCATGATTAGTTCCTTGCTATTTAGACAGCTTCTGCCATTGGAATGAGCAGGTCAGTCGGACTCTGAACAAAACGCTGCACTACTTTCTCAAATGTTTGGATACAGCTATCCCAACGTCCAATTAACTGTTGTACATCATTGAGTCGGTTCTCAGGAGTCTCTCCCTCCAGCTCATAGTTGAAGTTACCGGAAAAGAGAATTGCTGCCTCAGATTCTGTCTCTGACCGCTTCAGCTCTGCTTGATTAATCGATAGATTCAGTTGTCCTCGTTCTTGGGGAAAGCCCATTTGAATCGCAGCTTGAACTGGCCCTGCTTCATTGTCAGACCAAGAGCCTGGGGTGAGTAACTGAGTGGTTAGATACCGATGGGCTTCGGAGGTATTAGCAAACTTGGTATGGGCTCTGGCATTGATGCTCACCCCTTGGTAATCGACCTTGGGCAATTTCTGGACATACTGCTGAGCAATCTTATGTACCTGGGAGTCTCTGTCTTGGCCAGTGGGGACTGATTCGACAAAATCAACTCGATTGGGTTGAGCAATGAGACTTAATCCATTCTTGAAAACGATTTGGACAACCTGATTGGTATAGACAGGAGGACGAGCGAGCTCCCAGTCGCTGGGGATGATATCACTGTATTTGAGAAAATCTGGATTAAGGGCGCTGGGATTAAGATCTTTGGCTGCAAGACTGATTCCGATCTCTTGAACAACTAGGGCTTGGGACATAATTACCATTCCAGAAACTGAGTTGAATTATTAAGAAAAAAGCATGAGAAATCTGTGGAATAGATTCTTCCCACAACAATATTTGTGCAAAATCAAGAGTTTTACACGATAAGTCTGTATAACCTCAAATAATATTGAAATTAATTAGTGAAGATATTGAGTCTACTTGACATCTATCTAAATCAATTTATTTGAATTTCATCTTCCTCAATTACTATTTTCTAGGGAGACACTATAGTCTTTAGAGAGTGTTCTGATAGAAACTACCCATATTGAAGGAGTAAATTTCATATTGATTCTCTGTTTAGATCTTATTTAATGAAGCGGGGAACTACAGTAGGTTCATAACTGTCGATAACTGATTATATACGACGAAATTATATTATTTAAATAACACGTATTCCCTTAATTATTAACGCGAGCATAAATATTTAAGAGAAGGTCATAAATTAATACTATTTTCAACTAAAACATTCAAGATAGTCATATAAAGTAATTACACTTTCTACGAAAGAGGTGATATTTATGTCATTTAGGAGATTATAAGATAATTATTTTTAATCAAATAAATATCTAGACATCCAATTTACTAATGACAAGCAGTCCCCTTGATTTGTTGAGAAAAGATATATACTCGTTAAGTTTTGTTATGTAAGTCACCAGTTTTTGTAGACATTAGTATTTGAAATTGATAGTCATTATTGACTAACTATTACCTGGTGAAAGTGCATCTTCAATGAGGTAACAGTTATAATTGCCGCATGTTTGATTCTACTTGTAAGTTCCTTGCAGAGAGCTTTTCCAGTGATTTTGCTTCCTGGTTGATTGGTGAACCTATTCCACTCACTGAACTCAGCCCATCAGAACTATCCCTCGAACCAATCCGGGCCGATGCGTTAATTCTTCTAGCTTCTGAGGAATACATTTTACATGTAGAGTTCCAGACTGAACCGGATCCGAATATGCCATATAGGATGGCTGATTATCGCTTGCGGGTCTACCGTCGCTTCCCCCAGAAGCAGATGAAGCAAGTGGTGATCTATTTGACACCCTCAAACTCAGATTATGTTTACCAGACAGCCTTTGAGATTCCGGGGACACGTCATGAATTCGAAGTGATTCGTCTTTGGGAACAGCCCACTCAACTTTTCTTGGCATCGACGGGGCTGCTTCCTTTAGCTGTTTTAACCAACACCTCGAATCAAGCCCAGACCTTGCGGCAAGTAGCTGAACGAATTGATGCCGTTACAGAATCGAGAGTTCAAAGCAACATAGCTGCCTCCACTGGGATTCTAGCTGGGTTAACATTGGAGAGGGACGTCATTAATCAAGTTCTGCGGAAAGAGATTATGCAACAGTCAGTCATCTATCAAGAGTGGAAAGAAGAATTTCTTCAAGAAGGTCGCCAAGAAGGACGGCAGGAAGAAGGACAATCGCTGATCCTCCGTCAACTCACCCGACGTCTTGGTGACGTCTCCCCAGAATTGCAATCCCAGATCCAGTCCCTTTCCCTCGACCAACTAGAAGCATTGGGTGAAGCATTACTCGACTTTACGGAACCCGCTGATTTGGTGAACTGGTTGAAGCAACATCCATCTGAGTAGCAACAACCGCCTTCTATTCACTAAGTAACTTTATCCAACCACACCACTTTCACCTCGCAATCATCCAGCTCAGCCAGTAGCTCCATATCCCAGCGCATCTGATCGGTGATAGCAGACAACGCATTACCTTCCTCAACCGTCAGCTCATACTCATTCCCCCTGGGCTTAGGTTTGACCATCTGAAACTGACTCAAGACCTTTTCCTCGATCGCTTTTCTGACCGCACCCTTCTTCCCTCCTGAAATCTCAACTGTCAACCTCACCTGAACCGCATTCAAGGGCAGATCTACCGCAGTAATCTTGGGCCAGTTCGCAGGCTCATTAACGACAACTTCTAGTTCAATCGCCTCTTCTGCCACTGGCACCTCACTAAAAGCCACCAGCTCCTCCAGCGGCATGGGCTGTCGTTCCACTTCCCCTTTACTTTCTAGGAACACCCCCTTAGCCGTCCGATACCGGACCTTCTGGGAATAGACCTCGAATGCCTTTACAGATCGCTGCCGCATCAACGTCATTGCCAGGTAAGCATCCATGCCATTCTCAATCAACTGACTGGCATAGGTATGCCGTCCTTTATGGGGATGAATATCCGGCCAGCCAGCATCCTGGGCCAAAGCTTTGACCAGCTTATAGATACCCTCATACCCCAACCGTTGACCCTTATTTCGATGACTCGTAGAGACAAACATCGGATCATCCGCTGTCATCCCTCCCTCACCGTCCACCATCCGCACCCGAAGATTAGCCCGCAGTGCTTCATCGGTTTGCTCATCGACAGGCACCCGACCCACAGATCCATGCTTAGCCTGACGGATAGTGATTTCCACCCCGTTATAATCCCCAGCATTGAGATTAGAGATTTCCTCTGCTCGCATCCCGGCAAACACCATCAAACAGAGGATCGCCCGATCACGTCTCTGTGTCTTCCGCTTCTCCAGTGCCTCAAACAGTGCTTCAACCTGAAACAGCTCTAAATTCTTCCCCTCAGTCTCGGGCGTTACCGGAATACTAATGGCTGTACCGGGATTCTCCTCGATATACCCGGCCTTTCTCAGCCAGGAAAAGAAGCTCTTGAGGGCAGTTAATATTGCCCCCACCGACCCCTGTTTTAACTGCCGACCCGACTCTAGATAAGTCTTGTATCGCTTCAGATCGTTCATGGTAATCTGATGCCAGTCCTTGTTCACCCACAGACTGAACTGCCGTAGATGACGTTCATAGTTGCGTCGGGTGTTAGCCGCCAGATTTTTCAGGGTGAGGAACTGTTCGATCCTGACTTGACGCAGATTCACTACCGCTGGCTTAGGCAAGGGCGTTTTAGATACAGGTTTGCTCTCCTCTGGTTTTTCCGCGTCAAACTCAATGAGACGCACAGGTGGGATGTCGGAAATTTGAGAGAAACGCGACATAAATTACACCACAGAGAACAAACTTCAAGATCACTATATTAGACCTGTGGTTTTAATTCCAGATTTTGTACCAAAATCTGTATTACACAAAAACTTACACGAAAAAATGACTCTCCCAGACTCGTCTCTAGAATTCTTTCCCCGATTGACTTTGGAGATTCCGGTGTTCGCTGGTGGTCCTGGTCGGGCTGGTCTTTTGTCAGATCTGTAGGCCGCTTGACTCAAATTTATTGAGAAGAAACTCGGTGATACACTCAAGCAGCTAATCGAATGTGATAGATGGAGAAGCGGGTGACACAGCAAGGGTCCATTGACCACGATGGTTTGTTTAAAGAACTGATTGAAACGTTCTTTTGGGAATTCCTAGAATTGTTTTTGCCTCAAGTCTTGGACTATGTTGAACGTGGACCTGTGATATTTTTGTCCCAGGAGGTCTACAGCAGTATTGGCGCTGAAGAGAAGCGCATTATTGATCTTCTGGCTCAAGTTCAATTCCGAGGTCAGGAGAGCTATTTCCTCTTTCACATCGAACCGCAATCGTCTGATCAGCCTGACTTTGAGAAACGAATGTTCTACTACTTTGGACGATTGCATGAGAAGCATGATCTGCCCATTTATCCAGTAGTCATATTCTCTTATGACAGCCCTCGTAAAGCAGCGGAAAGTAGCTACAAAGTTGATTTTCCCGACTTCCAGGTCTTGCAGTTCAATTTCCAAGCTATTCAACTCAATCGATTGAATTGGCGGGACTACTTGAGACAGAATAATCCAGTGGCTTCTGCTTTGATGGCCAAGATGCAGATTGCTAGAGAAGATCGGCCCCAAGTCAAGGTGGATTGCTTGCGAATGCTAGCCACCTTGCAGCTTGATCCGGCGAGAACAGAGTTCATTTCTCAGTTTGTAGATACTTATCTCAGGCTGGAGGCAAATGAGGAGCAACGCTTTCAAGCGGAAGTTGATAGATTAGAGTCAGGAGAACGGGAAGCGATCATGCAAACTTTAACCAGTTGGGAAGAGAAAGGTTGGCAAAAAGGAGAGGCCACAATTGTTCTGCGTCAACTTCATCGGAAATTCAAAAAGCTGTCTCCTGAAGTTGAAGCCCAAATCCAATCCTTAGAGATTGAGCAGCTAGAGACGCTGAGCGAAGCACTTTTAGAGTTTGAAGGAATAGACAATTTAACCTCTTGGTTACAAAATTTGGAAACTTCCTGAACTAACTTGGAAGCGTAACAGATTCCTAGCCTAAGATCATTCAGTCAAAAAATTACAGGAATTTGCCAGAAAATAGATAATTACTCAGCATAGACTAGGAATCTGTTACGCTTCCTGATTCAATTATCATTATTGAGGAACTATATTTTGATGTCGCTACTCCAGACACCAAGTATTCTGTATAGAATGAAGGAGCAACAAAATATCACAGGTAGGATAATTGCTCTATTGAGTAACATTGCTGGATTAGTCAATTACTTGGGCCTAGCCTGGTGGGCTGAGATCAACACATCATGCCCTACTTGCACATACTATTTTGGCCCATTTATAAGTCGTCAGGAAGTGGAAGTAGCCTTGCCTGGTTATATTGAAGATTTAGAATCTGAACAAGCTGAAAATATTGTCACTAATATTCAGCGTTGCAAGCCGGCCCAATTGACCAACTGCTATTTTGACGATTCCCAAAACTTACAAACGTTTGAACTTCAGAGTTAGTATCAAATCTCTAGGCAATCTGTGGTTAGGTTGAAGGATTTTTAGAAATGCTGAGGGAAAGTTTAGGGCAGAGTCTAAGCATCATACAGTGATTGCAAGTCAGTACTATTACCACTCATAGTCGGTATAAGCAAATAACATCTTTCAGATTAAAACTGCCCATCATCGAATTATCTTGCTGCATAAGGAACCTTGCCTTATTGAGAGGAGCAGGATGATGATGACCTAAGACCGTTCAGAGAACATCGCCCCCTAGTATCACTGTAGTTGATTCGTCTGAATCGAACCTAAGAGATGGGGGGATTTACCATAGGGGCGGTCGGTAGTGCGCTAGCGAGGCATGGATCAATTTCCAAGAGGCAAGGGTAACACTTTTCCAATGAGATAAATCCTTAAAACCAATGTCTTGAATGGATTTCAGAGTATTTTGTAAAACTAAAAGTGTTACCCTCCTTTGGAGCATTCCTCATCCGCAGACATTGGGGTTTGTCTTACAAACTCTCTTTGTATTGATTGGGCCGACACTCAATCACCATATCCATAACGTCTGGCATCACAATGATGAGCCGCTCAACCCCAATATCTAATCGGGCAATGGCATCAGCTTCGTGAAATAAAATTTCTGGTTCACTTAGATGCTGACAGTGGATATAGACCGTCTTTTTGTCTGGCTCATAACGCAACTGGCTACCCTTACACCACGGAAACCGACGGCACAAGTAGTCTGATAATGCATGGATACAATTCATCAAGTATTCCTCAGTCAATTTAGGTTGCTTTGACAGTCAATTGCTTACAGGGAATACAGTCCACTTGAATAGCCGTGGCAATTTCACTGCTATGAACTTCAAGATGTGCTTTTCGAGGTGCGTTGAATATTAGATACTGCTGCGGGAAAATAACCCGCTCAAAGTACCAGTTCTCAACATTGGTGACCCGTAACACCTGAACCCGAGAGGTGGAGTTACGGTAACTGCAAAATACGAATTCTGACTGCTGAGGCTCAAGAGTTTTAATCATAGGTAATGGCAAACCAGCCCTCAGATCCGAGTTCCAAGGGCTGGCTTGACGAATAATTTAAGTAGGAATTTATAAGCTGACCAGTGTTTTTTATTAGAAAGATATAATCCTCTCCAAGAACATTTCCCTTAGCAGGGATTTGTCGCTTTTATTATGACAATTACATTAACTTATTTATAGTTTCTTAATAAAACCTTTTATAATGTCTTTATAATCTTCTTGATTTATATCCACTCTAGACTTCTGTGCCGAAAGCCAGTTCATGCTGATGGTGAATTGCTTTGAGGGATTTAGTGCTTAGGTTTTGCATTCACCCATCTCGCTATCTATGGGATATTCATACAACCTGTTAGATGATAAGCGATAGCTCTATTTTTTACGTTTCTTAATTTAATTCTCAGCTAGAGAAATGATTTAAGGGGTTGAATGTCCGTAACGAATCGCTAATCCAAGCCCTTATCTTGATTTCTGTGAAATTCTGCTGCAGATAAATCTGCTTTTTAGCTAATGACGCCGAAAATACCATCTCCGCCACATCAATTGAGCAAACTATTTTGGCTTTGTGCAATCCTGTTCGGCCTTATCTCAGGGCTGCTATTTCTAAGTCTCTATGGTTTCATTCGCTGGCGATGTTGCCTGGATGAGTTGCTATGTACCCTGCTCTTCCACTCGATCCAGTTTTAGAGCATCAACCCACTAGAGGACAATGATGTTGTTGTTGCGAGTCCGCGATATCACGAATCAGCATCATGTGGTCATACAGATAGCCTTCAGCAGCTTTCCGTTCATCTGTTTTCATCGGTTGGCGATTTTCTAAGTGAGACAATACCCAGCTCACCAAACCTGAGTCATCAAGTCTCCCCAAAGAGTGGTAGGGAATCTCTTCAATCATTTGCCAGAGTTGACGTAGAAGGGGAGTAGACATAGCAGTAAAATTACCTGATTGCTTGGGTCTATACACATTGTAATTTAATTATTTCTTAAGATGTGCAGTAATTTTGATCTTAAGAGATGAGCTTTAACTTTGGGGTCAAAGTATAGACATCTTCACGGCAAAGCACCTACGACCCCTTCAAGTAATACTTTTTATTGCAACAAACGGCTACCATCATAAAGCGGGAAAAGACTTGAGTATTTCCAGATAGGATCGCACTCTTTTGAAGGTGAAATAGGAAAGAGTTCTGCGATTAGTCACAGAGAGCTGTATCGTACCTTTGCAAGTCAACAGAGGAAACGATGAGCCTGACAATACGAGAGCGCTGCCAAGCCGTCACTGATTGTCTGTTCAAACAGGGAGTAAAAGGGATTGCGAAAATTGCTGCTGCGACAGGTCTGTCAAAAAGCAGTGTTCATCGTCATCAACAGGCTATTGCTCGGCGTAACCAATATCCAGAGTCACTATAGTGGGAAAGCCGGATAGGGAGTCAATGGCTCAGGATAATGGTCCTAGGAGTGGTGTACTATTTCGGCGTCAAACATGGGGTGGGAGCTGAGAGTCTATCAGAATTTTTTACAGCGATTCATGTCGATGCTCATGTGGGTGTTTCAGCTAGCTCTCTTCGGCTATTGAAACGCAAGATGCGGGACGCGATTATCGCCTATGAGGTTGCCCAACAAGAGCATTGCCAACCCAAAGAAGGTCAAGGAATCTGTGTCGGTGGGGATGAAACCTTTTTTGGTTTGCCTATCTTAGTGATGTTGGAATTGGCTAGTGGCTTTATCTTCACAGAGGTGGAACGTCCCAACCGTACTTATGCAACCTGGCAAGTCCAGATTCAGCAGTGGTGGACCCGCTGTGGATGGCATTTTCATTTTATGGTGAGTGATGGTGCTCCAGCCCTGATTAAATTAGCTGTGTCAGGCTTAGGCTGTGTCAGTGTTTCTGACTTATTCCATGCCCTGAGTGCCTTAGCCCAACCTATCGGCAGTGATATGGGTCGTCAAATCAGTCAGTTGAACAAAAAAGCGACTGTACTTCAACAGTAACTTCTCAACGTTCGTAGTGAGGCTAAACAGCAACAACTCCAACAATCAAGGGCAGAGATTTCTGCTCAGCAACAGTCTTTGGAGCAGGACAAGACGGCCTATCATCAAGTTCTTCATCGCCTTACCCAAGTCATTCATCCGTTCAATATCAAGACTTTAGAATGGCAACTGTTTGATGATCTATCGGCTGAGTTGAATGCTCCCCTCGCCCAGATGTCTGCTCTAGCCAAAACCTATGGTGCTCAGAAGGGAAGCAAAACCATTGGCTCATTTCAACAATAGATTCCATCAATGGCTCAGGGGATTCATGCTTGGTGGCAATGGGTGACTCAAGCGCTAAAAGTATCCACGGATGATCTAGAGCTACAAAACTGGGTACTCATGTACTTATTACCCTGGACTTATTGGCAACAGCAAACGGACAAAACCCGGCATCCTCAACTCAAATCAGATTATCAAAAGGCGGCTGAACGAGCTTATGAACAGTTGCTTAAGCACCCCATAACTCAACAGATGGACTCTCAAAAAAGCCAGGAGTAGGCAGACTGGGCGCAATGGATGAGTACAAAGTATCAACGGACTTCCTCCGCAGTTGAGGGACGTAATGGCTATCTATCTCGATTACATCATGCAGCCCGAGGGTTCTCGGAAGAATCCTTGAAGGTACTCACCATCATCCACAATTTTGACCTCAAAAGAGCAGATGGCACTACCGCAGCACAACGGCTTTTTGGACATCCTTTTCCTGATGTGTTTGAGTCAGTTGTTAACTCTATGGGGGAATTGCCAGTGGCACGTCAGTCTTCAAAGACAAAACGGCTTAACCCTTTAACCCAAACTATTTTCCCGGCTTAAATTGATACCTTAATTAGCGATTGTTCTGGAGATTTTAACTCATTAAAAAGTGTTAGCCTGGTTTTAAAACGGTCGAACTAAGAGTTTAATGCTAAGCACTTAACGTAGAGATACATTGGATAACGGGGATTGTGGTGGTTGATCAGTTTTTAGCTCAGTCCGACGACGCTTAGAAAGATGCTCTTCTGGGTCAATGCCTTCAAAGGTGGGTGGTAACCATACCCGAACGACAAGTAAAAAGGCCAAGGTTATTAAAAATACGCAAGTGACCAATACCTGTTGCCAAGGGGTTTCGAGAATACCGTGAACAATCATTTCTCGGAGGGCAGACACAATGGAGACTTCTACAGTTACGCCAATGGAAACTCGCTTCTCACCCAAGTAAATAATCAAGAGACGAAATAACTCGACCAAAATCAGGAGAAATAGAATATCTGCGGTAACAGCTGCTAACTCCAGGGGTGGCAACAAAGACATAAACATATCCCGCAGTTGGAGCACCATAAAGCTAAATAAACCAATACAGAGGCAGATGACGATCAGGTCTTGCACAAATTCAAGACAACGGACTAAATTCCTGCGATTCATCCATTGCAGTTTAGAGAGGAGTGAGGTGTTCGAAAGGGGCATAAACGTTATCTCCTTGGCTAGTTGGGAGCAAAAAAGCAATATAGAAGTTTGAGTCCGATCCGTGCTGTACCAACAAGAACAATAATGATTGCCAACCTTGCGATAATGAACTGCCGTTGAAGCATCTAGCTTGGATACTTGACTGGCTGCTGTAAATGATTCAAAGATCCTGTGGGATAGGAAAGGAACTCAAGCATCACCACCTCTATCTTCGCAATGGAACGAATAGTCTGTAAAATGTCAATGATTTATTTCTCAAATAAGAAATATTAATGAATATATTGCCTAAATATTTATATAGACTATATCTAGATATAGAATAAGCCTCTATCCCTATTTAGAAGATGATTTAGAGAATTTAGCAATCGCAGTAGCCCAGATAGGAATGCCAAGAGTCATAATTAAAGCTTATGATAGATTTTGTTCTATGAATAATGCATGTAACATTTTATTTTATCTATGCTCAGATTAATATATTCTTAAAACAGATAAGATTTTTCGGTAAATCAAGCTTTTGGTTGATCAACAAACAGTAGTCGTAGTTTGTTTTGATTTTTTACGCCAAAAACCCAAACTTAAGTGTTTAGACTACTAATTAGTTATTTATATAGATCAATTGAATCTATATTGATATCTCTGTGACTCAAGAGATGCTCGTAATATCAATGTACTTGTTGCTTAAGCTCTGTTAGCTCTTGAAAGTTTTTACAAATAAGCTGCGCACTTACCCCTGGATTACCTATGCCACTAGTTTGTTCACGATGACGTGGTCTGATGACCTCATAGCAAGTTATTAGAATCTGGTAATTATCTTCAGAGTCAATAGTATCCCTCCTCTTTAACTCTATTTGCTTTAGCTGAATTAAAAAGTAGACATTAGCCTATTGCAATAAAAAATATACAGAGGATTCCCACAATATTTACTACTCCGGTGCAATCACTATGCAACCGACCTTCCATCAACTCAAAGTTTTTGAAGCGGCTGCACGTCATGGTAGCCTTACCCGAGCCGCTGAAGAACTCTGTCTTTCTCAGCCAACGGTCTCAGTTTCAATGAAACAGCTTTCCAAAACGGTTGGCTTTCCTGTATTTGAGAGAATAGGCAAACAGCTATACCTCACTGAGGTGGGCCATCAGTTATTATCCACCTGCTATTCTATTTTTGAAGAATTAGACCAGTTTGGAATGCTTCTAAACGACTTGCAAGGTACGACCCAGGGCAAGTTATATCTGGCTGCCGTTACTACTTGCAAATATTTTCTCCCGCGCCTGCTCGGTTCATTCTGCGGCCAATATCCAGGTATTAATATCTCCCTGAAAATTACCAACCATCTGCAACTCGAAAAACGGATGGCGGAGAGTCTAGATGACCTGTATTTTTTCAGTCATCAACCCTCATATATTGATCTCAAAGTTCAACCTGTGATGAAGAATCCCCTAGTGGTTGTGGCACAACCATCACATCCCCTTGTGGGTAAGAAAAATATTGCTATCGCTAACCTAAATCAAGAACGATTTATTATACGGGAACTAGGATCGGGTACTCGGAAAGCGATACAAGATTTGTTCAGTAAACACCAGGTAAACGTTAAAATCAAGCTGGAACTGGGTAACGACGAAGCAATCAAACAAGCGATCATAGACGGGTTAGGAATTTCGGTCTTGTCTCACCACTCCCTCGATAGTCAGGATTACACTGATCTAGCCATTTTAGATATTGAGAATTTCCCGATTGAGCAGCAATGGTCTGTTGCCTATTTGTCTGAGAAACATTTGTCCGTTGTGGCAAGAACTTTTCTAAACTACTTTTTTTCAATCACAGATCAAAATGGTTTAAATCTCAATCACTTCTGCTAGATGATCTCCCAATACTATGGCTTAGCAACCCATAAGAGTATTGTTAATCAACAAACTGGCAGCATGACTAGGAACAATATTATGACTACCTTGATATGGGTTCAATAAATACGAGCTCCCAACAGCAAGGTTTCAAAAAATATACGCGGACTACCTTTCAAATCTTGAATGGTCAATTCAATCTCTTTAATTCTGCGCTGACGTGGTTGGCAAAATTTATTGAGAGAATAAACTATGGGGGCTGTATGTTCAGAATCTCTACGATATTCTAGTTCTGCAGCTTCAGCTTGGTTCCAAATGGCCCATAGAAATTGATGTAAGGAGGATTTGCAGTACCAACCTCTAACCACCAACAAGAACATAAAGTATCAACATTATCAGTAAATTTCACTGAGATTATCCTGTTGGTGTGAATCTACTACGCCGATCACTCTGGGAGCATGTCACCTTTGCAGATGCACAAAATTTGGAATCAAAAATTTAATGTCTGAAAGCAAAGCTAGCAAAGATTTCTGGGATAAGTATAAATACTAGATTTCAAAGGTGACATGCTCCCGATCACTCAGACTAAAAGTTAAACTTGAGTATTGTGTGAAGGCTGCCCTACTTTTTCTAGGGTACTTTCCAGAGACGTCATTACCTTAGTTCGGTAGCTAAGCCTTAAGAGAGATTTTTTTTGGTAGCTCTGGGCGGCTCTGGTTTGAAAAATACTTTCCATTCTTGAATTTCTTGCGAGGTGAGAATTGTCTCAGCATTTTGAATTTCTTCCATTATTCCCTCGACAAGAAGAATGTAGTAGCCCTTAGCAACAAAATTGTTGTAAACAGCAGCATCTTTTTCAGGAATTCTCATCCTTACCAAAGCACCAATAAGTCCGCCTGTAGCAGCTCCGAGAATACTGGTCATCAATGTAGTCGCCGTGACCCCAGCTAGCATAACTGGCCCAAGACCTGGAATTGCTATCGTTCCAAGTCCTACAAGTAGGCCCGAAATCGCTCCCACTGTCCCCCCAGTCGCAGCTCCTTTCTTAACAGGACTCTTGATCTGCGACTGAATTTCTACGGATGGGGGGACATCATCTTCAAGCTCTGAATCTTGAGCAATTACAGATACTTGTTCCATCGGGAATTCATTATCCTTCAACACCTGGAGTGCTTGTTCTATATCAGAACGGTTGGCCAAGATGCCAATCGCTTGTCGGTATTCTTGTACATCTATGTTTGGACTAATCATTAGTTCATTCCACCTGAATTAATATCTTTGGCTTGCATATCACTTTCTACTGTGCGAGCTATAGGAAGTTTCAGATCTGAGTAATGATGTCAAAAATTTATCTGATGCTATTCCTGGAAACGCCTATTCTAAGACTGCAATGTCGGTCAGTCTTGGTATCTATTTAGTAGGCCACTTCAAAAAAATTTCTCGTATCGAGTAATCGTTTAATGAAATTTTGTCTGGAATATATTCCCAGATTAGATCGAATATCATTGGGTTTCAGAATGTATTAATTGAGAATGCCATCAAATTATTGAACCCCTTATTAGCAAAGCTTTATTCTCATCACAGAAGCCCAATAAATGACCTCAAGCTCGCAAAGGGTAGAAATGAATTAACCCCCAAAAACTAAGTCCCAGCAACAGTTGCACGGAAGGAGGAGCTATCACAAAACTACAGAAACTACTTAAAAGTCCTGCACTGGTCGCAGCAACAGCATGTACTTCCTCAATTTGTCTTAATTTAATACCTAGGATGATGCAGATAACTGCCACAACGAAGAAGAAACCACTAAACATTGAATTCTTTAATAAATGAGCATTATGTAAAGAGTCAGTAGATTACATTTAGTCTATTTACTAAACTAAATGAATAACTTAGCAAGTATTGCAATAAGCCTATCATTAATGCTTTAAGTATTTTTGCTTATTTTATTTGTATTGGTGATGGCAATGGTTATACCTACTTATCGCAAAGTAGCCCTCTTCCCCCTACGCCTTCAGGCCGGGGAGTAATCAACTAGTCTGACTCACGGTTTACTAGACCTCTTGCATAATTCAGCTACCGATATGGTAGATGACTAAAAATTCATGTCAGATTGCGGCATAAATTGAGTGATTAACACATCATGAAACAAATATTGCAAGAGGTCTAATTTGCGTTCGTGTAATTTTATTCGTTTGGCTTGAGCACTAAGGTATATTCTCAATTAGGTGTTGGCATCTGAGGATTGTGAAACCGCAAGATTTCAATAATGAAGCGCTCACCCATACAACATCTGGCGAGTGGTAACCGTAGACTTCAACCTTTACAGCTGTAATAAATAATGACCCGCATATTAGCTTTACTCCCTGGTGATGTTGGCCGTCAACTGTTGTTTTTCCCGACTTTAGAAACACTTCAACATCAATATTCTCAGGTAGAGATAGATGTAATTGTTGAACCCCGAGCTAAGCAAGCCTATCGACTTTGCCGCAATGTTGAAAATGTATTGACCTTCCAATTTGAAAACCGTAATGGAGCAGCAGATTGGGGAAACTTAATTGGAAAAATGCGAGATCGACGTTATGACGCGGGCATAACCCTCAGTCGAGATTGGACGGGCGTAAGCAAAGGATCGGGGATGCATGGCTCAAAGAAAAACGGGTCAAGGACAATAGATCCTGTACCCGAACCAAAAAACTATCATGCCCCTACCATCGCAATTGCTAACCGTGCTAGCCCATGACGAATTTCTAGAACAAACTGAAGCACTCAAAGTATCAACCAGCCTGAGTCAGATGGTTTATATCGTTCTGCAAATGGGCTTGTTTCTAGCTCGCTGTCTTCTGGAGGATGAACTCTCAAGGCGCGCGAAAGCAGTATTTGTATGGCCTGTATGTACTACCTGCGGAACCCGCTTACATTCGAAGGGATGGGAATCTCGTCAGATGCAGACACTGGTAGGCACTATCTCTTGAAAGCGACGGGTGGGCCGTTGTCCCAAAGGATGTCCAGGCAGTCTGTTGACTCCCCTGGATCAAGCCATTGGGATTACCCCCTATCAGCACAGCAGCGAAGAACTGGTGCGTCTGGGCTGCTTGTTGAGTCTGTTCATGCCCTATGAACTGGCCAGTTGGATGCTGGGTCAGTGGAGTGGTCTATCCGTGAGTCCATCCAGTTTGTGGAACTGGGTGCAATCCGTGGGTAACAAAGCTCAGCAGGAATTAGAAGCTCAACTCAACGCTCAATCATCAGGGACTCAGGCCCCTTGTGAAGCGATTTCAGAGATGTTATCTGCTCTACCTTTGGCCATTGCCGCCGATGGTGTGATGGTCCCCTTTCGCCCCACCCCGAACTCACCCAAGGGAAAAATCCAGTGGCGAGAAGTCAAAGTCGCCATCTTAGCTCGCCTGGGAACACGGGTTACCCGAGCTAAAAAGGAGGTCCCCCAATTACTGCGTCGAAGACTGGTGGCAGTATTGGGCGATATCGACCAGTTCATCCCTTTACTTCAACTCGAAGCTCACAAACAAGACTTTGAATCTGCTCCAAAAGTCATCTGGCTCAGTGATGGGGGACGAGGCTTCTGGCGAGTCTATCGCACCTTGTTCTCTCATTGTGCTGTGGCAGTCCTCGACTTTTTTCATTCAGCAGGCCATCTGGCACGAGCAACTAAAGCGATGTTTGGAGATGCCCGCTCTGCTCAAGCCCAAGCCTGGTTCCGGCACTGGCGACACCAATTGCGACACGGGCAACACCTACTTGTATTACGGTCCTTGACGATATTGATTCACTCACAACTGTTAACGGGAAAGTCTTTTTCAACGTTGCTCCAGGTGCAGGCTTATTTCCAACGCCATCATCACCACATCCGTTATCGGCACTTTGAACAGCAACAGATTCCTCTCGGGTCAGGAATGGTTGAAAGTGCATGCAAGTGGTTGATTCAGCAGCGCTTTAAGGGAGTTGGCATGCGCTGGAGTGAGGATGGTTTCAACCATTTACTGATCTTGAGAATTGCCTGGGTCAATGAACGGTTTGACTCCTTATTCCCAGAGGTGACCATTCCGAAAACTAAGGCATCCCCGATCCGCTAAATACGCCCAGATTGGACAGCAGGATTGCTCTGTTGGCTGGCTGGCATTCCTAAACGAGTCGGATATGAGAATTCGAATCTTCCTCCTTGGGTTCGCTTTGGTCGCCAACGTTTACCGACAGTTGGTGGAGCACTTGCTGACTTAGCTGGTGTGTTTCTCTCTTCTAAAGTGACTCCCAATGCTCGTCCCTATGATGCCCAACGGTATCATGATCTGTTGCTGGGATTGAGCATTGATCAGCCTTGTCCTGACATTGCTATTCATATCCCTCAAGCAGATATTCAATGGGCTAAAATAGAGCGGAAACGGCTTGGCATTGCGGATCAGCCCTATATTCTTTTACATGGTGGCACAGGGGCCGAAAATTCTGACGATGAGCCCTCTCAATTCTACCCAATTAAAAGTTGGGAGTCAGTGATTGAAGGGTATTTAGAGCGGCAACCAAATACACCATTCATGATCGTGCAAAGTCCTGATAACAAAGATTGGGTCACCTCTTTACTCGCGGTCTGTCCGCAACTGAACATCGTCACCCCTCAACATGTTGGCCAACTTGCGGCGTTGATTGATGCTGGACATTTGATGATTTGTGCGGATCGAGCACCACTACATTTGGGCGTTGCTGTAAAAACCAAGCTTGTAGCTTTGTTTGGATCCTTAGAGCCGAGTAGACACCTACCACCAATGCATTATTTTGCAGGTTTAAAATCTCTGACCAGTAAAGTAGCTGATATCCCACCTATTCAAATATTGGAAAAGGTATGGAAAGTTGAAAGCACTGGTTCGAGCGCAGACATCAAGTTGATAACATTAAAGTAAGCTGAATAGCTGATGTTGTCGTTCAATCATTCATTGCTAGTGTTACTCAGTTTTTGGCGAACCCATTGTGTCTTATTCCCATCCCACTCCATAATTGAGGAGCCCTTTGGTCCCAATCTCCACAAATGTGGAGATTGCCGACTACGCAATCTACTACCGGGAAGGGAGTATTGCTAGACAATAAGATCATAAATAATCAACCCTTTCAGAGACTCCACTGATCAGAGTGACTAACGTGGGCTTATAAAGAAGCATTGGCAATGCTTAACATCTGCCAATTTTTCGAGTCTTTTACAATAACCCACGGTATCGAATAAATACCAAGATGACAGCCCAAGAGCCAAGGGCAACCTTAATCGCCACCAACACATTAAGAAGAGGAATCACGCCTCCACTCACCAAAGCACCGAGTTCACCATGGGGCAATTCAGAACCAGCCAATGTTATGGCTGCCAATACAAGAAATACTAGAACTGAGATTTTCTCCCATATGGCTGCCCGCCAGCGCTGATAAATACCCTGCATCCATTTGGATGAAGAGGTAATGGCAATTAGGCCAATCGCTGTACCGCCTGCCACACCTGCCGCAAACCCACCGCCCGGACTCAAATGGCCGCGAATCGCTAACTCGATGCTCACCAACGAGGCAATGGTTGCCCCTAGTCTGGCTAGGACAATAGAAGGTTTGTCCGTAAATCGATGTACCTTTTTTGAGGGCTGCTCATCCGAGAGTAGAAACCGGACACCCATAATTGCGATGGTAAACACCACCACCTCGAAAATGGTGTCGTAGAGACGATTCCTGAAAATAATGCCCGCTAAAGCATTGGGGACACCGCTATCCTTAACAACAGCCTCCACAATCGACAATTCAGCAACATCCAATTCTGGATTGGGCATGACCAAAATTTTGACATACAGGGCAAGGCCCGCAATGATATAAAGCCACTTCATACCTTTGCCTCCGCTAAATCAGCCACCGCCACATAGGTGAGGGTTGTTTCCGGTGACGTTAATTCTGCCTGCATGATTTCATATAGTCGGGGGATACGGATCAGAGCCTGATCCTGCACTGTTTCTGCGGCATGGTGCTGGGGTAGGTAAATCGCATGCACTTCTTTTTCATTCAGAGCTTGATGGAGATCTTGGTCATTGGGATAATCAACCAGTTCTAAGCGCATATAGTGCTTAGAAAATATGGCCCGACAGCCTTCGACCCAAGCTTGAAACCCCTGAGGTTCTGCTGCCTGGAGCACACCCAAGCGCACCACCAGGGAGGATCGGACCGCTACTGCATAGAGGGTAATCGCCAGCATAGTGCCCACCAGTGCTTCAGTTAAGGCCACGTCTGCCGCTCCCAAAACGGCATAGACAAGGGCCGCCACTGCCCCCAAAATTCCGCGAATAATTAGGGCATGGTAAGGATTGACCTGAAACACCACCATCGCTGCGGTTAAGGGCAGCAGGGCAGTAATGATATACACATAGCTATCAGTCATCACGTCCCCGTTTCCTTAGTATCACTAGAACAATAGGCCAACACATATCCCAGCACGGTATTCCAGATCGCTAGGGAGAGAATGGCCAGAACCAGCAGGGGCCATTCCCGTGGAATTTTCAGAAGCAAACCAACAACAATTAACATCGACCCCAAAGTATCGGCCACAGAGAGGCTATGAAGTTTGTAGAGCACCGAGCGGTGACCAACTAAGGGCCAAGTCCCCCAAAACCAAAAGAAAATCCCAATGCCCATCAAGACATAACTAATCGCGTTAATCATCAGTCACTGATCCGTTTAATAATCTGGGCCAAAAGCATTAAGGCCGCATTGCCAACACTGAGGATTAGCACCCCCACGACGCCAATCATCCAGTCATCCCGTAGGACAGAAATCACCAAAATCATGATCGATGTTTTGCTGGCGATACTGGCAAAGGCCAGCATTTTCTGCCACACATCCTCATCCTGGCAAGCTTCATAAATAGGAATCGCCAGGGCCAAAATCATGGAAATTAGGATGATATTCATGACTTTTTCCTCCGTTCGATACGGTGGACTTCGTACAACCCTTCCTCGTGGTACTTCAGCACAATGGTTTTGGGGGTAAAGGTAATCACAAAAATATCGAGAAAAATCAAGCCAGGAGTGCGCTGCGGTTTGACATGTTCCATCGTGATCGCTTCATAGCGGTGAGGACGGACCATAATTTCAATCGCCTCAAAAAAGGCCTGGGGAATGGCAATGATAATTTCTCCGATCGCGTGTAGCCAATCTTTTAAGGCACCTGGGTTGGCACGGCGCGGCAGGATTAAAGCTACACAAACGCCAATGATGATATTGGCAATGCCAAAGTCGGCAGTCAGCAAAAACCAGATGGCTAAGCGCAGCAGAATATTCAAATATCCAGTCATGCCAACACCATCCAGAACAGTAGAACCAACATTAAGCTCATACCCCCAATTAAATGTTCGAGTTGCTCTTGGACCCGAGGCAATTTCAGCACCACGCGGCGGATGACCAGCCAATAGACCGACCAGCCCAACCCTACCTTGGCCAAGGCTTTGCCGATATTGGCAACGGTATAGGCCTGGTAATAAATACCATTGGCCGCTAGCAAGACCCCTAAAAGTAAGAGAACAGCCACCCAAAACCCAGTTCGAACTGGCTTCGCTTCGCTCTGATGAGGTAAAAAGATAAATTTGGCAAAGGTAGCAATGGTACCCACTGTGGCGATATTGAGGGCAATCATTTGCCAGGGCAATACACTTTTCAGCGTTAACGCTTTGGACGCAAACCCAGACCATAGAGGAATACCGGAGATGGAGCAACTGGCCATCACCAATACCAGCCATAAAGACCGCGGTATAGGCTGCTTATGCAGCTCCTGAAAATCTCGGCTAGGCAATGTCCCAGCGGTTAAAAACAGGGTGGCTTTGACTAGACCATGGGTCAAGGCATAGAATCCACCGACGGCAGGGGCAGCCAAGATAAACCCAAGCTGTGAAATGGTACTCTGGGCCAAGAGCCGTTTCGTATCTTGCTCGAAGAGGGCCAGACTAATGCCCAAAAAGGCTGTACCCACCCCAAATAGGGTGATGATGGGAGCGACTTCCTCCACCATTAAGGCCATGCGAGCCAGGGGGAAAACTCCCGTTTTGACAACAACGCCTGAGAGTAAGGCCGACACCGGAGTCTCGGACTCAGAGTGGGTTAAGGGTAGCCATAAACCAGAGACAAAGACGCCTCCTTTGGTCAGCAGTCCCATAAAAATCAAGGCGAGGGCTTCTGGCGGTGCTCCTTTTAAGCCGGTATAGGCAAAGGAGTGGTTGGCCTGATACACCAACACAGCGCCCACCAAATAAAACAGCATGGCCGTGTTGCTGATAAATAAGTAGCGCAAGGCCACCCAAATCGTCCGATTCGTACGCGGGTAAGACACCAGCAAGAAAGCGGCAATCCCAATGACCTCTAAGGCCACATATAAGCTAATGAAGTCAGCACAGATAAAGACAGCATTGACGCTGCCATGCAAAATGATGGTTTGGGTATAGAAAAAAGCGGATTTTCCCGTACCCCAGCAATAACAAATGACGGCAGCTGTCACCAAGGCATTGGTCAAGATAAAGTAGCCACTGAGACTATCAATCCTGAGGGTGACCCCAAAGCTGTCCATCAGCTGCAGCGTTAATGGGGCTGGCTCCATAAAAACCCGGGCAGCATAACTGGCAGACACCAAGGTCATAGCCAATGCTAAGTATCGATCCAGTTTAGGGATCAGATATCCTACAAACCCGACAAAAAACGGCAGGGCAATCCAAACGATCGTAAGGGTATTCATGGTGTGTAAGTCTTTTCAATCTCGCGGCTTTCCAAGGTGGGATTGTCGCGCGAGAGCTTCATCACCCCCACCAACATCAAGGCCTGCACTGAAAAGCCAATCACAATTGCTGTCAAAATCACGGCTTGGGGAACGGGATCGGCATAGGCTCCCTGATGGGTATCTGTGATGATCGGGGTGAATAACCCTTGACGAGCTGAGATCTTGACGTAATAGGCGATCACGCCTGTACTCATCACATCCATGGCAATAATTTTCATCATCAGATTTTCTTTGAGGATGATGCCAAAAAAGCCACAGAGAATCGTCGCAAATATAAACGCTTCTAACATGGTGATTTAAAAAGGATTAGTAAAAAAGGGGGTCCGAGGATTTATGAGAGAGAGTTGCGATGGCCACAGGCCGGTCGGAGACCATCGCAGCCATCCTCATCAATTAGTTGTTCGTTGCCGGAGACTCAATGGCGATGGCACCGCTTTTAAACGCCACCCGTAACAACGGTGGGGCCACAAAGGTCGTCAGAATCACCATCGTAATAATCGCAGCTTCCAAGGGCTTATCCAAAACACCACTCGCAGAACCAATGCCAGCAAAGACCAAGCCCACTTCTCCTCGGGGAATCATGCCGACGCCAATCGCAAATCGATTAATGCCAGGTTGCCCCACAACGGTCCAGCCAGTGATGAGCTTACCGATCATTGCCACCACAATTAAGAAGGCGGCAATCACGAGACCTTCTCGATTCTCAGGAATGGCAGGATTCAAAACGCTTAAGTCTGCTTTTGCCCCCACGGTGACAAAGAAAATCGGGACGAAAATATCGGCAATGGGAATCACCTGTTGATCTAGCTCTTTGCGCTTATCGGTTTCATCTAGCACCAAGCCAGCGGCAAAGGCACCCAAAATCGCTTCTAGATGAATCGCATTGGCAAGGAAAGCCATGATAAAAGCAAAACTCAGGGCAGGAATCACTAGCTTTCCGCGGGTCTGCAGCTGATCGGCAATGGTCACAAAGGCTTGATTGAAGAATCGGCCTAAGAAGATGGAACCCACGAGAAACAGGGTGGCACTACCAATCAAATACAGAACATTAACAACATCCACTTCGCCTGTTTTAGCCAAGCTGGCGACCACAGCCAGGACGATAATGCCTAACACATCATCAATAATGGCAGCCCCAACAATGATTTGGCCTTCCTTAGACTTGAGATAACCTAATTCAGACAAGACTTTAGAGGTAATCCCAATGCTGGTTGCCGTTAACGCTGCCCCGGCAAAGATCGCTGGAATCGTCGGCATATGAAACAGGAAAATCAATCCGGCTGTCCCGGCAGTAAAGGGGGCAACAACGCCCACAATCGCCACCAAAACGGCCTGATACCCTACTTCTGTTAACTCTCTAAGATCAGACTCCAAGCCAATCTCAAATAATAGAATAATCACCCCCAGCTCAGATAAAATCTCAATGATTTCGCTCTGGCTTTCAAAAATTGAGGTAATCGATTCAGCACTGAGATTGCCACCAATAAACTGCAGAATGGGCATCAAGGCCGAATCAGCGGCAACGGTTCCATTTTCAGCAAAGACCAACAGGTGAAGAGCCGAGGCCCCAATGGCCACGCCTCCGACTAGTTCTCCTAAAACAGGAGGTAGATTTAAAAGCTGAGATAGCTCACCGCCCAGCTTACTGGCCAGATAAATGACCACCAGAGTGAGCAAGACACCTGAGAGAATCAGGGGAGCTTCATCTGCATTAGCCGTTGCGATTAGCCAGGGCTGAGAGATGCCCCCTTGGAGGAGCGGTGACATTGATAAAGTATCTACGAATGTGTTCATATCTAAAATTCAAGTCAAACAATTACGTCAAAGCAGAAAGACATTCTTCGATTCGCTTAAAAGTTAGTGTCCCGATTTATTCGCCTTACATCAGAAAAAAATGCCATTCTGAAAGCATTACTAAATAAAGGTTTTAGAAAATCACTTACAGCGGATCGCAGGTTGGTAGGGGACATATTCAATCTTGGAGCATTTACTGATCAAGCTTTTTAAGAGTTGTGGCTGTCCCCCATCTACATGAAAACCGCTGTAATTGCCCTCTTAGCAATGGCTAGTAAATCGAGACACTAACTGAATTCTTATAGATCTAAAATTTTGTGAGAACGAGCGTCGTTTAGATTCAACAGCCGTCCGGCCCACAAAACTTGTACGAGCTCAGTACCTCCGCGTTACAGAGATAGGCGATGCCCGAATAATCATCGAAAAACTGCGCTGCGACCTCATCCGAAATCTTTAGGGCCATCTCCCGAGTTTCGGCGATCACCTCTAACTTTATATTCGAGAAGGTATCGGAAATGCTGGGTTGTCCCGACGAGCGCACGTTACGACTTCCCTTACCGCCAGCGTCTACCACTGTATAACCAGTCGCACCGACTTCTTCGATGATCTTGGCGATCTTTTTCAGCAGTAACTTTTCAGTGACGATGACGAGCTTAGTAGCTGGCTTGGCCATGTGGGTTACCTCTTGTGTGAATTCAATAAACTACATAGAAACTCAGGAAAACGCTAGAGCTGAGTGCTATCACCTTGATCTAGCCTTGGTGTGGGTTGCCGGGTCAGGGGAGTACCGACAAACCGCGACCCGGCTAGGATCAGCTACCTCCCATCAGGGCTTGGGCAAGCCCGATGTAGAGCGGTATTCCCAAGGCAAGCGCAACTGGCGTGCCGACGGCTGTGGATGAGCCGATATAGGCGGAGGGATTAGCTGACGGAATGCCAGCTCTTAAGGTAGGCGGCCCTGAGATATCTGAACTTGAGGCAGCGATGACGGCCAGGATTACGCAGCCACCAGGGCTAAATCCCGTAGTGTAGTGGGCAATCATACCGAAACCAAAGGCGATGAGCCCATGAAGTAGTGGGGCTATTGCAGCATAGAGGGCGTACCACTGGCCCACCTTGCGTAGCTCACCAATCCTTGCCGTGGCCTCCATACCCATGACCAGCATCAGTATCGAAAGCAGGCCGCGGAAGAGGGGATTGAAGAAGCTCTCATAGACACTTTCTGGTCGGGTTAGTATACCTAGGGCAAGGCCGAGTAGCAGTGCCGATAGGGCAGAACCCTGAAGACTTTCCTTGACGATGGGCCATATCTTAACCCGCTTGGTGGTACGCTGCTTGCGGCGATACTCGACTGCGGTACCGCCCTGGTTACCGAGATACTCCTGCTTGCTAAGAACCTCGTCTGCGGTATCGTACTGCTTGCTGATATAAACGCTAGCCAAGACGATCGCAGTCACGAGAGCTGGGATATCCATGAAGGGATAGAGGGCAGCGGCCCAGGGTTCATATTGGATGCCTTCCGTTTCCATTAGGGTCAGGGCAGCGGCGAGGGTAGAGCCACTCACGGCACCAAACAAGCCCGCGGTCGCGATCGCATCCACGGTTTTAACATTCGGCATCTTGGCCAAGGTGTAGCGTCCGATGAACACGATTAGAATCCCCACGACCATGGCGAATACTGCAGGCAACAGCATCTCCGCCAGATTGGCATTGCGGATCGCAATACCGCCGCTCAGGCCAACTTTTAAGAGCAGCATGAAGACGATGAACTTATAGATCGCATCTGGAATTTGCAGGCGGCTATTGACGGCGGCAACGACCATACCACCAATCAGAAAGCCGAGGGTTGGAGACTGCAACTTCGCCAGGAAGAGTGTCATGAAATCGGACAAAAAATCCACGTTGAATTCCTCCTTAATCAGAAAAAATTTGAAGAAAGTAAGAGTGAAGCAATTCACCCTTAAAACACAGGAATTAAGCGAGAACCTGTCAACAGAGTGTCCAGAGATGGCCGTTCTCTAGAACAGGGCAGGGAGGCAAGCTGTCCTGAAACATATTGAATAGATAAATATCTATCAATAGATCTTCTTGTATGTACTAAAGTCTATCTTAAAATGTGTCCTAATTTGCACTGGACAACACAAAATGGCAATACGATGTCAAATACAAATTATAAATTTTTCTTATATTTAACTAATTTCAATATATGTCTAGCTAATGTAAATCGCGATCACAGCTTTTTCTTCGTTGCTGCTTTTCACCAAGGGCTGTAATTGCTTGCACTCTCCCCATTACGTTGGATTACACCTTCGATGGCTGTAGAGCTCAGTGCTAGTGCCTGAAACGGCGCATACCTTCTATAGATCTACAGATAAAGATCCGTGATTAGCTAGGCAGCTTGTGTACCCAAGGTTTTGCAATATTTGCCCATTAAGACAGTAATTTCATTGGGAGTCTGACTAAAGTACAGTAGCCCCTCATCGACCTGCTGAACTAAGTCATCCCTAGTGGTCATAAGTTGGTGTAAAGCCTGAAAACTTTTAAGGGCCTTGCTTTTTATTGAGCATTGCCTTGTATTGGTATCTGGATAAGTATTATAGGAAGTTAGAAGATTCTGATCCCTTCGTTGTTCTATATGGTCAACCCCATACCGAAAATGAATTGGATGCTTATCTATAGGGGAAAGGAGCCAATTTTTAAGGCTTCCCCGCCAAGATAATTCTTACACCGACTTATGACCACTAGGGGTGAATCTTAAAGCCGGAGATTACGTCACTGCAGGCCAACTCATTGGCTACAGCGGCAATTCAGACTGGAGTTCTGGTCCTCATTTGCATGTTAAATTGCAGAAGCCTAGCCAAAGACAGCATTTTACAAAAACAGTACCCTTTGCTATTTCAGGAACTTGTAAAGAAGAACCATTCGCTCAGAAATGATAGGGCTGTTGTCAGACTGCATTAAGAAGTTTTTCTTGGCAAATTGATATTATTCGGTGTGAAATCTTCATCTATTCTCTGAAGACTTCTTCATCTATCTTTAATTTTTTGAAAAATAGGTATCATCACTGAGGTTATAGCACGAATTTAATGAGATCAAGACGGATGAAGTAGTTAGTATCACTGACTTAATACTGATAATTTAACAAGATTAAAACAGTGAAGTACGTATAATTTCGGGCAAATATTTTGCTCCAATACGTTATACCTAAAGGGCACTCCGAAAAACAGATTTTCTTAAGAATTAGACACTGTGCAACTCTTGCAAAACGGTTGCCCCCTCACATTAGTACTTAACTATTTGCCATCAAGAATAATTTTTTCGAGGTGCCCTCAAGATATTTAAGCAGAATCAGGGTGGATATCGATGCAGATGGGCGGAACTCAAATATTGATGATTGAGGATGATGATCAAGATGTAGAGATTGTCAGGGAATTGCTGGATGTTAAACATAATTCAGTCACCCTTCAGCATAGTCGGACACTATCTTCTGGTATAAAGTTACTCAATGAATTCAATACCATTGATGTGGTTCTACTGGATCTATCCTTAACGGATACCCAAGGGTTAAGCACATTCCATCGGGTACATCAAGCCTTTCCGACCTTACCTTTGATTATTCTCAGCGGCAATGCAGACGAGACAATTGCCCTTGAAGCGATGCAGGAAGGGGCTCAAGACTATCTTGTTAAAGGCCGCTTTAATAGCACGCTTCTAGCTCGCACTATTCAATACGCATTAGAGAGACAAAAACAGCAATTAGAGTTGCAGTACAAGAACTTGGCTTTACAGGCTCTATCAGAACAGCTAGAAATTGCGAATCATGAGTTAGAGCATTTAGCTACCTTCGATGGGTTAACCAGAGTTAATAATCGACGCAAGTTTGATCAAGTCTTTCAAGCTGAGTGGCAACGCCTCATGCGAGAAGGGCGGCCTTTATCCTTGATTCTATGCGATGTCGATCACTTTAAGGCCTATAACGATACCCATGGCCACCCAGCAGGAGATCGCTGTTTACAGCAAGTAGCAAGAGCCATTGCTAAGGTTGCCAAGCGACCAGCAGACTGTGTGGCTCGGTATGGCGGGGAAGAATTTGTGGTGGTGTTACCCAACACAGATCGCTCTGGAGCAGTGCATGTCGCTGAGGCCATCAGAGCAGAAATTGGGGCACTCCAATTACCTCATGAGGCGTCTTCAGTGGGTAGTTACATCAGTCTTAGCTTTGGGGTGGCGAGCCTGATTCCTAATGAGGATGTTGCTCCCGCTCTACTGATTGAAGCAGCAGATCAAGCCTTGTATGCTGCCAAAGAACACGGTCGAAATCGAGTATACTCCCATGCTGTTGATTGTCTAGATCCAGCTTTGGACGCTAGCGATACTCAACGATGGGTGAACAGATTACAACTCGCTTTGGACAAAGATCACTTTCGGCTTTATGCCCAGCCTATCCAGCGACTCAATTCCAGTTCTGACAAGCAATATTTTGAGATTTTACTCCGACTATGGGAACAACCCGGTGTCATTAGTTCACCGGGTTTATTTCTACCCATGGCTGAACAATATGACTTTATGACCCGGATTGACCATTGGGTCATTGATCACTTATTTGCCGATCTGCATGAGATTAAAGGAATCATGCAGCATGATGCTCAGTTCTTTATCAATTTATCTAGTAGTAGCTGTAGGAACAACGAACTATTACATTTTTTGAGTCAGAGATTAGTTCACCATGACTTACAGGCGGAACAATTTTGTTTTGAAATCACAGAAACGGTGGCTAGCAATCATATTTCTGCAGCCGCTGAGTTAAGTCGTGGCCTCAAAGATATAGGCTGCAAGGTTGCTTTAGATGACTTTGGCAATGGTCTATCTTCGTTCTTACACCTCAAATCAATCCCGGCAGATTATGTAAAAATTGACGGCTCATTTGTCAAAGATATAGCTGTTGATCCAGTTTCGATTGAGATTGTTGGGGCCGTTCATCGGATAGCTAAAAGAATGGGGTTGGAGACTATTGCTGAATATGTAGAATCCCAAGCCATTCTTGACTCAGTTTCAAGTTTAGGAATCGACTATGCCCAAGGCCATTATTATGACCCAGCTCAACCACTGATTGACACTTTAGTGAATTACCAATCCATTCCATATCGCCAATCGATCAATAACTAATCAAATGCATCCATGCATTTACGGGGGGATCCATGCAAGTAGCTAGTACGCAGATATTAATGATCGAGGATGACGATCAAGATGTTGAGATGGTTCAGCATTTTCTTGATGATATGCCCATAGTACCGTTTACTCTCAAACACAGAAATACTCTGTCAGGGGGGATTAATATGCTTCAAGATAGTGAAGCCATTGATCTCATTCTGCTGGATCTATCCTTGCCTGATGCTCATGGCTTAGATACTTTTCATCAAGTACATCAAGCTTTTCCTCAAAAGCCGCTCATTATCCTAAGTGGCAATTCAGATCCAACAGTAGCCGATGAAGCCTTGCAAGAGGGAGCCCAAGATTTCCTCGTTAAAGGGGACTTTGATAGCACTTCTCTCTGCTTCTCTATTCAACATGCTTTAGAACTTCAAAAGCATCGAGTTGAGCTAGAGCTTCAGGACACCACCATCAATGCCTTATCAAAACAGTTGGAGATCGCCAGAAGAGAAATTGAAAAACTGGCAACCCTAGACTCTCTGACCAGCGTACTGAATAGAAATGGCTTTGATGAAGTCTGTTTGTCAGAATGGAAACGACTTCAGCGAGAACAGAAACGATTGTCCCTGATCCTATGCGAGATAGACCCTATAGAAGGAAAAAACAATTGCCCCTCTCAAGCCTGGAAAGATAATTGTTTGCAGCAAATTGCAAAGGCAATGACCAAAGTGGCCAAGCGTCCTGGAGATTGTGTCGCTAGATGTAGCGAAAATCAGTTTGCTATCCTCTTACCCCATACCGATATCCTTGGGGCTACATTGATCGCTGAATCCATTAGAACTGAAATCCATGGGCTCAGCATGAATTATTCCTCAGGCTTACATTGCCTACCGATCACCTTGAGTTACGGAGTCACCAGCCATATTCCCACTACTAATGATTCTCCTTCATTGTTGTTAGAAGCGGCGAATCAAGCTTTAGCTGGAGCGAGGAGACAAGGTCAAAACCGAGTATTTTGGCAAACTATTGGTGATGTTAATACCGATCTATACACTTATCAAACTTTGTATTGGGTTGGCAGACTCCATCAGGCCCTGCTGTCCGATCAGTTTCAGCTATACGCTCAACCGATTCATTCCCTCAAGGGTCAACCAGAAATCAAGGGATATGAAATACTGCTACGCTTAAACGACCAGCAAGGAATTTCTTCCCCTGGAATGTTTTTACCAATGGTAAAACAGTATGACTTTATGACCCAGATTGATCAGTGGGTGATTGAGCACCTGCTACGAGCGCTTTCAAAAAGGCAAGCCAAGAATCAAGATAAATCCTCATTCTTCATCACTCTATCTGCTGCTACTTGTAAAAGCGGAAGAATCTCTGATTATATCCAGCAGCAATTAAGCAGATATGATTTTCCTGCTGAACGGGTTACTTTCCTCATCTCAGAAACCACTGCATTGAAGCATCTATCCAAAACAACAACCCTGTGCAACTCACTTAAAGCTTTGGGCTGTCACATCGCATTGAATGATTGCGGGAGTGATATCTCAGCCTTTAGCCAACTAAGGACGATTGGGGCAAATTACGTGAAAATTGATGGCAGTTTAGTCGAAGGCATCACCACTGATCCTGTCATTCAAGAAATTGTGGCATCGATACAGGAAGTAGCCAAAGTCATGAAGATGCAAACAATTGCTGAGCAGGTTGAATCATATTCCACCCTTAAAGCACTATCAGAATTAGGGATAGATTATGCTCAAGGACATTGTTATGAACGAGCAACACCACTCAAACAAATCCTAACGTAATTTCTTTTCTTACTAAGAACTCTCCCTTCGTCAATGAAAAGTGAGACATCAATAGAGCAATCAATTTTTTATCCATAAAAACTAACCACGTTGTTTAGCAGCATCCCTGTTGATTGGACGGAAGGTGGAACTTCTGCATTCCTCTGGTTTGCCAGGAACTGCTTCCAAGCCGCAGTAATAGTGGAAGGTGCAACACCAACAAGCATTGCTAACAAGTTATTTGGAATTCTTTGGATCTCTTCCAGACTGAACTGTTGGCTAAACATTACTAATATAGCGATTCCCCTATTGAGGGGGGAGCTGATCTCACAGATTTCCTTTAATTGTTCAATGTTCTTTATCCGATTCTGAAAAGCACTGAAGCGCATCTCGTCAGTTTTAGGAATTTCATATTCAACTGCTCCTAATACATGGATACTGATACATTCTGGGTCAAATGGACCTCCAATAGCTGCACCAGGGCCAATGTACTCTGCATAGTATTTCTTTTGGAGAATAACACCTGTTTGTTGATGATTCACAATCGACCATAGATGTCCGTTCTGTAGGATTTCAATAGATAGATGCTCTCGCATATTTGGAGAAGCTACTTTATGTTGTGACATAAGTGAAATAAATGAATAAATGCTAGAAATATGAATTTTTAGGAGTAAGATACTTTGACTATTATCATCAGAGTTATATTTATTCTAGTAAAGATTAGAATAGGATATTACTTGTCTGTTCAATGTATCTATAGCCATCATAATATTTGACTATTATTTTTTCATCCGTAATAATACGGCAAAATAAATTTTTAATTAATATATAATTCAGTACTAATAAGCTCTATACAAAGTATACATATGAATAGTATGAAAGCCTTTACTGTTGCTTAAGTGCAGCTATTTAATGGATTATTTTGTGATATTTATAACTTATACATCGCAATAGATTTATGCTTGTCGTTACCTGACAGAAGTCTTTCTATGAGTTTAAAAAATCTTAGACTAAATACAATTTTTACAACTAGACTAGATTGAAGATCTACATCTGAATAGGTTGGAAAAAGTGAAGGCAATTGCGACCTTGTTCCTTGGCCATATATAGAGATTGATCTGCCAGTTCAATTAATTGAGAGGGAGCGATTTCTTTCTTTGGAATAACACTGGCTACCCCTAAACTGAGACTAATCCAATGACCCACTGAGGAAGATATATGAGGAATATGGAGTGCTTCAATTTCTGCTCTGATGGCCTCTGCAACATGGACAGCCCCCGATTGATCTGTGTTAGGTAACACTACTGCAAATTCTTCCCCACCATACCGAGCCACACAGTCTGCTGGCCGCTTGGCAACTGTCTTAATAGCATGGGCTACTTGCTGTAAACAGTGATCTCCAGCCGGGTGACCATAGGTATCGTTATAGGCCTTAAAGTGATCGACATCGCATAGGATTAAAGAAAGGGGTTGCCCTTCCCGCATTAATCGGACCCACTCAGACATAAATACTGTGTCAAATCGACGTCGGTTGCTAAGCTTAGTCAAGCTGTCTATTACAGCAATATTTTCAAGTTTACGGTTTGCTATTGTTAACTCTTTGGAGATTTTTTTCAAAGATTCGTTCTTCTCTCTCAATTCTGAGCGTAAATTTTGTCGTTCTAGAGCGAATTGAATTGAACAACATAATACAGTGGCGTCAAAATGTCCTTTGAATAGACAATCTTGTGCTCCATGCTGCAATAGGTGAAGTGCTTGCAATGGGTCCAGATTGCCACTGAGAATAATCAGAGGCATTTCAGGGAAGGTCAGCTGAATTTGTTGAAATGCTTCTAGGCCATGGGCATCAGTTAAAGATAGATCAAGGAGTATGAGGTCGAAGGCAGGATGATGGTGAAGTCGAGCTATCCCTTCTGCCAATGTCTTCCTATGTTCAAGAGTAGCGGAAAAACTGTGACGGCCCTCCAGTAATTCTTTGATGATTTCAACATCTTGTTTATCATCTTCAATCATCAAAATCCGAGTATCACCAATCTGCATCGCCTTACTCCCCTATTCTTTTTAGACAATGGCACATGCATATTAAAGTATGAACTCAAAAAAATTTGTTAATTCCATAATGTTTTCTCATCTCTCAGAATAATGTCTGCATATCTATAGTGAATTGAAAATTAACAGAAAATACAACTAATGATGAAGTAAAGATTCAGTTAAGATCTTCTGTGCTATTTGCTACTGTTATTCAATAAATTGATGCTTTACTAATCATGCTAAGTATCTTATATTCTTAGTCCTAAAATTAACCTCAATAACTAATAAGAATTGACTTGATACCAATTAGTACCTAAGAGTATAATTTTAATTATTTGCTAACCCAACTCAGTATTGGGTTTCACGAGTTTGAGAGTTACACCTTCAGGCACAGCTTGGTATAAGCTACAAATACCTAGCCTATAAAAACTCTATTTAAATTTAATGTTCGTCAATTAACTAACATCAAGAAGAGATGTTTTCTGTTAATTTTTTATTCACATAAGAAATATAATTGCATTATTGCTTGGAGGCAATGAAATAGATTTGCCGAAAATGTTCTTTACTTCATTCGATTGTCGTTTAATTTAGGTAGATGCTGGAAGTTAGTTGTTTTCTATAACGGGCATATTAATAAGAAGTAGTTTAGATGGAACTAATTTAGTGCATCGATGATTGGGACAACATCTTCTACAAAAGTTCAGCATTTTCTTGTTATTGAAGATGAATTAGGGAAGCGTACAATTCCACTACTGGAAACGACTTGTTCTATTGGCCGAGATCCCAGCAACTCGATTGTGATTCAATCACCATCAGCATCTCGTCAGCATGCTTTACTGATGAGGGTCACGATGCCTGATACCGATAGCCACATGTTTCGCTTGATTGATGGAAACCTCCAAGGTAAACGCAGTAAGAATGGTTTGAAAGTTAATGACCATACTTGTACCACACATGATTTGAATCATGGTGATGAAGTCATTTTTGGCGAGGATGTGCGGGCCAGATATTACATGACGAACAATATCGCTGATGTGCATTTTCTAGAGTCTTGTGCTGCTGATGAAGTCACGGGCTTTTTGTCTAATCTTCATAATCCAATGCAGACCTTAACGCAATCAGGTGAGGTACTTGCTAGCTTTAATGAGGCTGCTATTGTCCGTTTAGCATCTTTCCCAGAGCTCTTTTCTAACCCCATCATCGAAATTAACTTAAAGGCAAAACTACTTATTTAAATCCCGCTGCCGTAGCCCAATTCCCTCAACTACGGGATCTTCAATCTAAACACCCAATATTGGAGGGTTAGTCACATTAATTGCCAAGGATCATGAAAAGTTTTTTGTTAGAGAAGTAGAAATAGGAACCCAAGTTTTTGAGCAATCCGTTCACTTTATTGCTGAGAGTGATCTGATTCGAAGTTATATCGTTGATATTACAGAACGAAAGTTAACGGAAGCGGCTTTGAATGATAGTGAGCGCCGATTTCGGGCTATTTTCAATCAAACCTTTCAGTTCTCAGGTCTTTTGAAGCCTAATGGTATTTTGTTGGAGGCTAATCAAACTGCTCTGGAGTTTGGTGGTCTCCATTTAGAAAATGTGATCAATTGTCCACTCTGGGAAACTCGATGGTGGACCAATTCAACAGAGACTCAAAGTCGGCTCCAGAATGCTGTATTGGAGGCGGCTAAGGGAAAGTTCGTTCGGTATGAGGTGGATGTACTTGGAGCCAAGGACAAGGTGACAACCATCGATTTTTCTTTAAAGCCCGTCCGTGATGAACTCGGTGTTGTCGTGTTGCTGATTTTCGAAGGTCGAGATATCAGCTATCACAAGCAAGTTGAAGCAGACTTACAGCAGGCACATAGCGAACTTGAGTTAAGAGTGCAACAACGAACAGCTGAGCTCAAGCAGAGTAATGAGCAATTAAGAAGCGAAATTGGTGAACGTGAGCGTGCCGAAACAGCTTTGCAATCGAGTGTTGCCACTAATCGGGCCTTGATCAATGCAATGCCCGATTGGATGTTTCGCATTAATAGGGATGGTATTTTCGTCAATTATAAAGATGCCTTGAACACCAAGTTCCCCTTCCAACTGAAGAGTTTTTAGGTCAGTCCCTAGAAAGGATCTTTTGCCAAGACACGGCACAACCGTTTTTTGACTGTATTCAAGCAGCATTTACCACTAAGGAGATGCAGCTACTCGAATATCAACTGGAGTCTGAGAGTAACCTTTGCTTTTTTGAAGCTCGGATTGTAGTGAGTGCCGAGAATGAAGTGATGGCTGTAATTCGCGATATCACTGACCGCAAACGGGCTGAAGACGATATCCGCACAGCCCTGACCAAGGAACGGGAACTCAACGAACTCAAGTCTCGCTTTGTCGCTATGACCTCCCATGAGTTTAGAACCCCCTTGGCAACTATTTTGTCTTCGGCGGAGCTGTTGGAGCATTATGGCCACAAGTGGGACGATACTCGGAAGCTCAAGCACTTGAAACAAATTCAACAATCTGTAGAACATATGACAGGCCTGTTAAATGATGTGCTTCTACTGGGTAAAGCAGAATCAGGGAATCTCGCCTTTAAACCCATCCACATGCACCTAACAGATTTTTGCAGAGGTCTAGTAGAAGAGCTGCAGATTACTACGAATACTCATGAGATTGTATGCCAGTTGCAAGAACAAACTACAGAACTACATATGGATGAGAAATTGCTTCGGCATATCTTTACGAATTTACTCTCTAATGCAATTAAATACTCCCCCCAAGGAGGACGAATAGATTTTGGTTTGGCCTTTGAAAATGACTATGCAATCTTCAATGTCCAAGATCATGGTTTAGGGATTCCCCAAACGGAGTGTGATCGCGTTTTTAATTCCTTTAATCGGGCCAGCAATGTTGGCAATATTTCAGGGACAGGATTGGGGTTGGCTATCGTGAAACGTTCTGTTGATTTGCATGGGGGTGAAATCTCACTCACTAGTCAAGAAAAGGTCGGAACCACCTTTACTGTACGACTGCCAGTAGGGGGAATTAACGGGATTGGGGAAAACAAATTTCAAATGACGTTCCAGCCTCTCGCTTGACAGTTATGGTACCTGAAATCTGTTTTGTTAAGGTGTTAAGCATCCGTAAGCCCAAAGTGTGGGATCTTGCAACGTTCAGGTTAGCGGGTAAACCAATACCGCTATCGAAAATTTTCCACCTGTAAATGTTTCCGGGTTAACTTGCCAAGCCTGAGTTTTGGAGGTTTTACAATGGTTTCACTCCACTCAGATTGGAAGGCATCTCTTTTTGTCAAAGTCAAAATTGTACTCAGTGATGACTACGGCAATGTCTTACCAGCAAGTTTCGCCAGAAGAATAAGGGGATAAGCTAGTCTGAACGAGTAACTCGCGCCTTAACTGTACTGAGAACTGCGGAACTAAATGGCCAATAGCAGCAGCTCTGGCTCCCTCAAACCAATGCAGAGTAAGTGAACCCGGAATAATTTACAGGTGGGATTTTTCTAAGCTGTGTCGCCAACCAAGCAACTTATTTGGGTGAATGTGCTGACGCCATTTGAACAGTTTAGGGGTTAGGGAGAGATGCCTAGGAGATTCAGATGGGTCAGCAGGGAGCGTTCTATAGGGGTGGGGTTTATATTGAGAAATAAGGGTATTTGGTGAACAATGATTTCTGAAGGTAGAAAGACATGGTTAGGGCTTTACTCAGGTTTGGTTCTGGGGATTTCGACTTACTTGAGATTTTGCGGAGAGGGCCAGATGCTTGGAACCAGTGGCGTGAGAAAAATCCTAATCAGGAGATAAATCTCAGTGGTGCAAAACTCAACGGTGCCAATCTCCACAGTGCCGACCTCCACAATGCAAAACTAAGCAGTGCAAAACTCAACGGTGCCGATCTCCGCAGTGCCGACCTTAGCGATGCAAAGCTCAACGATGCGAACCTCACCCGTGCAAAACTAAGCAGTGCAAAACTGAACAATGCGAACCTCGTTGGTGCCAACCTTTTTGGTGCCCACCTCTTCAATACTGATTTCACGAATGTCAACCTCAGACGTGCCGAACTATTCGGTGCTATTGTTTTTGAAGAAACTAAGATTGATCCTAAATGGCTTCCTAAACCTCATCCAAGATGAGATCTGGAGTTTTTAGATCTTGGGTGTTTTTGCATAGATTCTTTTCGGGGCTTATGCGAAATACCTTCTATATATCAACAGTTTTGATTCTTTTGATTAATTCTCAGTAAAAAGGGCTCTTGTCCTCTTTTGTCGTCATAAAAAGTTATTTTTAACGTCTTTCTCTAGCTTTTTGCATAGCAATTTCAGCATTTTTCAAAGTAATATCAACCACATCATCAGCTGCCTGACCATAGCCAACACCAATGCTACCTGTGATAGTGATTTCATGATCTTGAATTGCAAAAGGCTGTTCAAGGCAAAATAACACTTTCTCCACAAATAAATCTACCTGTTTTTCATCTGTTAATTTGCTAAAAAGAATAGCAAATTGATCTCCTCCTAAACGAGCTAACATATCGTCGGGATTGATTACCTCCTGTAGCTTTACAGCTAATTGTTTCAATAGTTCATCCCCAACACAGTAGCCAAAAGAGTAATTAACCTCTCTAAAGTGATCGCAATCGATATAGAGCACGGCGAATTTATAAGATTTATCCATCTTGGCTAAAAATAGAGACTGTTCCAAACGCTTCAAGAATGAAGCTCTATTGGGGATATTTGTGAGTAGGTCATAATGACTTGTTTCTAATAAGCGGGTGTTCGAAAGTTTCAATTTACTATTCTGCTCAATGACCCATTCTTGGAGTTGGTTATTCAAACCCAGGATTTTTTCTTGAGCTGATTTTAATAAAAGCTGATTATGCACCCGTGCTAATACTTCTTCAACTTGAAAAGGTTTTGTGAGATAGTCTACCCCTCCCACATCAAAGGCTTTGACTTTATCTAAGGGATCGTCTAAAGCACTAAGGAAAATAATGGGAATATTTGCTGTTTGGGGATTCCGTTTTAGTTGAACACAAACTTCATACCCATTTAGATCTGGCATGAGGATATCTAATAGGATTAAATCGGGTAGGAGAGAGTCTACAGAGTTTAACGCCATTTCACCACCCGTTGCTTTTCGAACAGAATAGCCCTGAATAGACAACATGCTAGAGAGCAACCGCAGATTTTCTAACGTGTCGTCGACAATCAGAATCTCACTGGGAAGTAATTGGGTGGCTGGACTGGAGAGATCCATATTCAGATTAGTATGGAGTTCATTCATGGTTGGTTTTAAAGTGCGATGGGTCAAATTTGGTTGCATCATTCCATCAAAGCGTCCATCAACTGAACGATTTTCTCGAATTGATAATTCTCAACCCAGTTGGTCAAAGCTATGGCTAAAGATTGATGCTCTGAAGGGATTTGCTCAATGAGTTGTAAAAGGAGGACATCGTTTCCTTGACTCGCTCTTTGACCGATGCCCTTTATCCAATCTGGTGGCATGATCCTTAAGCTCTCTGGATCAAGATTTCCATGATTATGGGGTTGGTCTTTATTCTGGGTATCGTGCTTTTGAAGAGAGTCTTCTGTTATATATTTCACTCCAAGATGGGCTGCGATTTTCTGTATCAGTTCATTTTGTTGAAAGGGTTTGCGTACAAAATCATCACATCCTGCATCAAATATTTTTTTGTTGTTTTCTTCAAATACACTTGCTGTCAGGGCAATCACAACAGTCTCCTTCCCTTGAGAAGTCGCCTTAATGTGTTGTGTTGCCTGGTAGCCATCCATTTCAGGCATACGTATATCCATCCATATCAAATGGGGCTGCCACTCTTGCCAGATTTTTATCGCTTCTCGACCATTCTTGGCTTCTCGCACTGAGAAGCCCATCAAACATAGGAAATCAACGAGGGGAGCTCGATTCGTTTGCTCATCATCAGCAACAAGAAGGCGAAATTCAGTTGATTGGGGGCCACACAAACAGGCTGAACCATCGCTTCACTGTCAGTGTCTGTCGGCATACCATTGGTAATCACTAAGGGAATATGAAAGACGAATGTAGAGCCTTGTCCTTTTTGGCTATTGACGGAGAGATCCCCTCCCATCAGTCGTACAAACTTCTTGCTAATACTGAGTCCTAAGCCCGTACCTTCTCTTGATTCCAAGCCAATATCACCCTGCTCAAATGCAAGAAAGAGTTTATCCAGGCTTTTAGAATCTATTCCAGGACCTGTATCACTGATAGCAAACGTCAAAGTCTGAGCGTCTACAGAAACATATAAGTCGATCTGCCCCTTTTGAGTAAATTTGATGGCATTACCCAGAATGTTAATCAACACTTGACGGAGCTTACCTTGATCCGCCTTGATATATCGAGGGACAAGGGCTTGTCCATGAAAATAGAGTTGCAGCTGCTTGCTTGAGGCTTTGAGGCTAAACAGCTCTTCCAACTCGATGAGCAAGTTGTATAGGTCAAAGCTGACAGGCGTGAGATGGAGTTGACCTGACTCAATTTGGCCATTTCCAACACATCATTGATTAATGCTAGAAGGTGTTTCCCACTGCGGTTAATCGTATTAACGTACTTGGTATCCTGCACCCCTAGGTGTTGAGAGCGCTGCATCAGCTGGGCATAGCCTAAGATGGCATTAAGAGGGGTACGGAGTTCATGGCTCATATGCTTAAGAAATCGCTTTTTGAGCTATTAGCCCTTTCTGCCTCCTCTTTCGCAGCTTTGAGTGCTTTAGTTTGTTTTTGCGAATGGGCTAATAGCTCAGCTTGCTGTACTGCTACCCTAATTGGGTCCCACCTGAGTCATGATTTGGGTCGCTGATGAGTCCCAATGGAAAGGAGCAGCATCTTGAGTCGCCATAAGTAATCCCATAAATGCGTACCATCGACAATGGGAACCACGAGATAAGATCCGATGTTTAATCGCTTTAAGACTTAAGGGTATAAGGATCAAATCCAAACTCATTGACATCTGTGATCGTTCGACAACGCACTTCTTGACTGGGGTCTCCCAAGGCAAATTCGTAAAGATAGGTTTGACTCAGTATTTGTTTTAGGCCCTTTGGGGGAGAAATCTCTACAGTCTTAGCTCCCGGATGAGCAGCTTTAAGAGCCATGATGGAGGGGCTATTCTGGCTCACCGACTCAGCGACTAACGTCCCGCTCCAATCGGATTAAATGATATACCAAAGTCCGATCGCAAGCAATAACCTGCTTTAATTCTTGAGTCGTATCGACGAATATAGTCTGTATATCTAAGGTCTTTCGCATGCGCTGAATGATCCCAGAGAGGGCATGTTCTCGTTCAGCACTTTTTTCAATTCAGCCGTTCGTTCTTGGACAAGGGTCTCTAAACCATCATTGAGATTGCGGAGTTCAACTTCGGCTCTTTGGCGTTCCTGAATTTCTTTTTGTAAGGCTTGATTGACTGTTTCCAGTTGTTCTGGCGTTTTCAAGGATAAGAATTTGGGAAGTAACGTTGCCATTTCCGTAGCTGTATAGCAGGAGACTAGAGCAGTGATAGCTTGCTCCAGTCCCAGACAGCCAGTAGGCAGGGTGCCATAAGGTCCAAATTTCCAGTAAATGGCCTGTACCACAGAGAACAATGAATGCTCCAAACAACAGAAAATATTCTGAAAGGGACATCGCTCCTTTTGGAGACGAAGTAGAGCAACATCACAGGAATGGAAAAGTAAGCCACTGCAATTAGTAAATCACTGATTACATGTAGACCTACCAAAGGAGTTTGCCAAAGGTAACAATGACCGTGAGGCATGTATTGCTCTGGGGAAAACAGATTTTTTAAAGTATTCCAAAGACTATTCATATATCCTGGCAAGTGATTGACATAAAAAAATAGTCACTAACACCGACTTGTCTTCTGATATTTCTTTCTCAAACTGATTGTTCTGAATTGGAGATGAATAGCCGCTTTACATCAGTTAAAGCTTGCCCCAAAAAAGATATGAATATGCATTAATCCTAGATATTCAGTTGATTTAGATAGATGCTTGGAGATCATTCCTAAAGACTGGGAATGCTGAGATCTAAATGGGTTGAGCATCCGGCCACTTTGGATATCAGTAGGGGGAAGTTTCATTAATGGCAGATCAACTAACTGCAACAACGGTGCAGCAAACACAAGCCTGGCAACAAGCCATTCTGGACAGTGCAGACTTCACGATGATTGCAACAGACCCTCAAGGGATTATCCAAACCATTAATGCTGGGGCACTGCGCAAATTAGGCTATCAGCCTGAAGAAGTGATTGGTAAAGTTACACCCGCCATTATTCATGATCCACTAGAAGTTCAGGAAAGAGCACAACAACTCTCATGCGAATTGGGCTATTCTATTGAACCTGGCTTTGAAGCCTTCGTTGCTAAGGCTCGATTGGGAATACCTGATGAAAATATTTGGACTTATATTCGTAAAGATCAGAGTCATTTTCGGCTACCAGCATAAAGCGGGAAAAGATTTGAGTATTTTCAGATAGGATCGCACTCTTTTGTAGATGAAATAGGCAAGATATCTGCGGTAGTCACAAAGAGCTGTATCGTACCTTTGCAAGTCAACAGAGGAAACGATGAGCCTGACAATACGAGAGCGCTGCCAAGCCGTCATGATTGTCTGTTCGAACAGGGAGTAAAAGGGATGCGAAAATTGCTGCTGCGACAGGTCTATCAAAAGCAGGTTCATCGTCATCAACAGGCTATCGCTCGGCGTACCAATATCCAGAGTCACTATGTGGGAAAGTCAACAGGGAGTCAATGCTCAGAGTGATGCTTAGGAGTGTGTACTATTTCGCGTCAAACATGGGGTAGGACTGAGAGTCTATCAGAATTTTTTACAGCGATTCACATAGATGCTATGTGGGCGTTTCAGCCAGCTCCCTTCGGCTGTTGAAACGGAAGATGCGGGATGCGATTATCGCCTATGAAGTCGCCCAGCAAGAGCATTGCCAACCCAAAGACGGTCAGGGCATCTGTGTCGGTGGGACGAAACCTTTTTTGTTTACCTATCTTGGTGATGTTGGAATTGGCTAGTGGCTTTATCTTCACAGAGGTGGAACGTCCCAACCGTACTTATGCCACCTGGCAAGCCCAGATTCAGCAGTGGTGGACCCGCTGTGGATGGCATTGTCATTTTATGGTGAGTGATGGTGCTCCAGCCTGATTAATTAGCTGTATCAGGCTTAGGCTGTGTCAGTGTTTCTGATTTATTCCATGCCCTGAGTGCCTTAGCCCAACCTATCGGCAGTGATATGGGTCGTCAAATGAGTCAGTTGAACAAAAAAGCGACTGTACTTCAACAGCAACTTCTCAACGTTCGTAGTGAGGCTAAACAGCAACAACTCCAACAATCAAAGGCGGAGATTTCTGCTCAGCAGCAGTCTTTAGAGCAGGACAAGATGGCCTATCATCAGGTTCTTCATCGCCTTACCCAAGTCATTCATCCGTTTAATATCAAGACTTTGGAATGGCAGCTGTTTGATGATCTATCGGCTGGTTGAATGCTCCCCTCGCCCAGATGTCTACCCTAGCCAAAACCTATGGTGCTCAGAAGGGAGCAAAGCCATTGACTCATTCCAACAACAAATTCCTTCAATGGCTCAGGGGATTCATGCTTGGTGGCAATGGGTGACTCAAGCGCTAAAGGTAGCCACAGATGATCTCGATCTACAAAACTGGGTACTCATGTACCTATTACCCTGGGCTTATTGGCAACAGCAAACGGACAAAACTCGGCATCCTCTACTCAAGGCAGATTATCGAAAGGCGACGGAACAAGCTTATGCCCGGTTACTCAAGCACCCCATGACTCAACAATGAACTCTCAAGAAAGCCAGGAGTGGGTAGACTGGGCGCAATGGATGAGTACGAAGTATCAACGCACTTCCTCCGCAGTTGAAGGACGTAATGGTTATCTATCCCGATTGCATCATGCAGCCCGAGGGTTTTCGGAAGAATCCTTGAAAGTGCTCACCATCATCCATAATTTTGACCTCAAAAGAGCAGATGGCACTACCGCAGCACAACGGCTTTTTGGACATCCTTTTCCTGATGTGTTTGAGTCGGTTGTTAACTCTATGGGGAATGCCAGTGGCACGTCAGTCCTCAATGAAAAAACGGCCTAACCCTTTAACCCAAGCTATTTTCCCGGCTTAAATTGATACCCTCAGTAAGTATCTCGATCAGCAAGCTGCTCAGCAAAAAGCTAATGAAAAACCGATTGAGTTTGATTAGACGATGACTTAGATGCGATCGCAGGTCTAGACGATCTCCCCTACTGATGAACTTGAGACTGACCTCGGGAGCCCTGCAAGATGCGGAAACGGCTCCCATTATTGGTTTAGTTAACAAAATTCTGGCTAAAGCCTTGCAGAGCGGTGTATCTGATATTCATATTGAACCGCAAGAAGATCACCTTCGTGTTCGATTCCGTAAAGATGGTGTGCTCCAACAGGCCTTCGATCCGCTGCCCAGGAAGATTATTCCTGCTGTTATATCCCGTTTCAAAATCATTTCAGAGTTAGATATTGCTGAGCGTCGCCTTCCTCAAGATGGTCGCATCCGGCGACTTTTTCAGGGACGCAAGATTGACTTTCGGGTTAATACCTTACCGAGCCGATATGGAGAGAAGATTGTACTTCGTATTCTGGATAACTCCTCGACTCAACTGGGATTAGACAAACTTGTTGCAGACGAAGATAGTTTAAACATCGTTAGAGAGATGGTCAGTAGACCTTTTGGCCTGATTTTGGTAACAGGACCTACTGGTTCTGGTAAAACCACCACTCTCTATTCTGCCTTAGCTGAATGTAATCACCCAGGTGTCAACATCAGTACCGCGGAGGACCCAATTGAATATACCCTCCCAGGCCTGACCCAAGTCCAGGTGATTCGAGAAAAAGGCATGGACTTTGCCTCAATTTTGAGAGCTTTTCTAAGGCAAGATCCAGATGTCATTCTAGTAGGTGAGACCCGAGATAAAGAAACCGCTAAAACAGCCATTGAAGCAGCGCTAACAGGACACCTTGTGTTAACGACTCTGCATACGAATGATGCTGCTAGTGCTGTTGCTCGCCTTGCAGAAATGGAAGTCGAGCCATTCATGGTTCGGCGTCCTTATTGGGGTTGTTGCCCAGCGTTTGGTACGGCGAGTATGTTCAGACTGTAAAGTTCCCTATCAACCTTCACCCTCTGAGCTAGGTCGATTTGGGCTATCTGCTTCTCCAGGAACAGAGATCACCTTCTACAAAGCTAATTCGTTATCAGCTGATGAACTTCAAACAGCTCAAGCTACAGGACAAACAGTTTGTTCAAAATGTAACGGTATTGGGTATAAAGGGCGTTGTGGTGTTTACGAAGTTATGCAAATCACTGAAACCCTGCAAACATTGATTACTGAAGGGGCACCTACTGAGCGGATTAAAGAGGTGGCAGTTGAAGAAGGGATGAAAACCCTTCTAGCTTATAGCCTAGAACTAGTTAAGAAAGGGGATACTACCCTCGCTGAAGTTGAACGAGTTACCTTTACCGATAGTGGTCTAGAGGCTGAACTTAAAGCTAAGCGTAAAACATCTCTAACTTGTCGAGTGTGTAATGCAGATTTAAGGCCTGAGTGGTTAGATTGTCCCTATTGCACTACACCAAGATTCCAAGATTAATACAGGAATCCATGAAATATTTTTTGTATCAATCAATTTACTCTAGCTGGGAATATTAAGAGGTAATTTATGGACTACATGATTGAAGACCTAATGGAAGAAGTCGTTGAGCGAGGAGGCTCTGATTTACACCTCTCAGTAGGCTTACCTCCCTACATTCGTATCAACGGAAAATTAACTCCTACTGATTATGATCCACTGAGTCAAGAGCAATGTCAGCGTCTTATCTTTAGCATGCTGAATAATACTCAACGGAAACAATTAGAGCAAACATGGGAATTAGATTGCTCTTACGGTGTCAGAGGCCTAGCTCGTTTTAGGGTTAATGTCTATAAGGATCGAGGTACTTATGCTGCTGCATTACGAGCACTCAGCTCTAAGATTCCTGCTATAGAAACGTTGGGATTACCAAATATTGTCCGAGAAATGTCTGAGAAGCCCCGTGGTTTGGTACTAGTGACTGGTCCCACAGGCTCGGGAAAAACAACGACCCTTGCCTCCATGATTAACAATATCAATCTAACTCGGGCTGAACATATTCTCACGGTCGAAGATCCCATTGAATTTGTTTATGAACCTATTAAAAGCCTGATCCACCAGCGTCAAGTTGGTGAAGATACCAAGAGCTTTTCGAATGCACTGCGGGCTGCTCTCCGTGAAGATCCAGATGTTATTCTTGTAGGGGAAATGCGGGATCTTGAAACGATTCAACTTGCTATTTCTGCAGCAGAAACCGGTCACTTAGTTTTGGAACACTTCATACTAGTTCAGCAGCCCAAACTGTTGATCGGATGGTAGATGTATTTCCGCCTGAGCAACAGACTCAAGTTCGAGTGCAATTGTCTAACTCTTTGGTGGCTGTATTTAGCCAAACGCTAGTGACGCGGAAAAATCCGAAACCAGGTGAGTTTGGGAGAGTCATGGCACAAGAAATTATGGTATCCACTCCCGGAATTGCTAACTTAATTCGTGAAGGAAAAACATCTCAGATATACTCTGCTATTCAAACTGGAGGAAAGTTAGGAATGGTTACTTTAGAGAAAGTCCTAGCTGAACTCTATCAGGCTGGCTCGATTTCCTTTGAATCAGCTGTATCCAAGACATCCCGTCCTGATGAAATGCAGCGATTAATGGGAGCAGCCCCTATGGGTAATCAACGTGGCGCTGGTGCCACTTCTTATCGGCGATAAGTATGGAACATCTTATGGCCTCATTGCCTTACATTTATTCTTCTTTCATTAACTGCTGAGAATTGAGTTATGCCAACTTATGTTGTTCGTGCGCGAGATCCTCAAGGTAAATCTAGCCAAAAAAGGGTAAGCGCAACCTCTCAAAAAGAAGCTCGTTCAAATATCCAGCGTCAAGGACTACAAATCCTTGATATCAAGGAATCTCAAGGCTTCAGCATGAGTGCTGAGCTTGATCTGAGTTTTCTTCAATCCATCACTGTCAAAGATAAGGCTCTTTTCTCTAGACAATTTTCAGCTTTAGTCAATGCCGGGGTTGCATTGGTAAGAGGGTTGGGAGTTATGTCTGAACAGTGCAAGAATCCTAAGCTGAAAAAAGCACTTTTAGATGTGAATGCTGCTGTGCAACAAGGCGTTAGTTTGTCGGATGCCATGAGAGGCCATCCAGCGGCTTTCGATCAGCTTTATGTTGCCATGATTCAAGCAGGTGAAACGGGTGGTGTCTTGGACGAAGTGCTAAATCGTCTTGCAACCCTACTTGAAGATCAAGCACGTCTCAAAAATCAGATTCGATCAGCTCTTGCTTACCCAGTAGTAGTTGGATTTATTGCTGTATCTATTTTCTTGGGAATGGTCATTTTTTCTCATTCCCGTTTTCGATGGCATTTTTAGCCAATTGGGTGGCGATTTGCCAGCATTTACTCAACTGATGGTGAACCTCAGTGAGTTTTTGCGAACACCAATCTATGGAATAATGGTTGCTGCTTTTTTCTTTGGTGCTAGTTTTGCACTCCGTCAATACTATCGAACACGGGCAGGCAGAGAAACGATAGACCGAATCATGCTTAAGTTGCCCCTGTTTGGTGATCTAATTCAAAAGACCGCTGTAGCTAGATTCTGCCGCACCTTCGGGTCTCTCTCCCGTTCAGGGGTTCCTATCTTGTATTCACTGGAAATAGTGCGAGATACTGCTGGTAATCAGGTAGTTTCCAATGCTATTGATGAAGCTCGTCGCGAAATCCAAGGAGGAGGGATGCTAAGTCTGGCTCTGCAGAAAGAGAAAGTTTTTCCTATCCTAGCCACGCAGATGATCAATGTGGGGGAGGAAACGGGTGAGATTGATAAGATGCTCATGAAGGTTGCTGACTTTTATGAAGATGAGGTAGAACAGGCAGTTAAAGCCATGACTAGTGTGATGGAACCCTTAATGATTGTTGTGTTAGGGGGGATGGTTGGTTCCATTCTTGTAGCTATGTATTTACCTATGTTCAAGATCTTCGATCTAATTGGCTAAACAGAAGCTATTCTGTAATTCTCTCAATTTAAGTGTGATTTACGCCAAGTTTCACTAGCTCCTAATACATATTGTAAGCAAGCCCTATCGACTAAGAGATAGGGCTTGCTTACAATATGTATTAGGAGCTTCTTTGAGTGTTTAATTCTCCAGCACAGAATAATTAAAAGCTTGAACTAGAGTGATGCCGATAGATCCAAATTTCTACCAGTTGTTAGATCTTTCTCCTGAAGCCTCTAGTGATGAGATCCATGATGCCTATCGAAAAAAGAGTAAGGTTTACCATCCTGACACGACTACCCTTCCCAAAGAAGTGGCTATCCAAAAATTTCAACAACTAATGATGCTTATGGCATTCTGAGTAATCCTAAACTAAGAAAAGCATATGATTATCGTTTAGGGGTATCGTCTGTCAAATATACTCCCGTGCAGAAAGTACCCCATTCAGATACTCCATTGGCCTCTTCACAGGTGCAAATTCAAGAACGTCCTTTGTCTCCTGGGGAGCTTGTTGCATTACTAATTTTGTGTATCACCTTCTTAGGGTGTTTTAATCCTGGCAGTGGTACTGGGGTTTGCCCGTGGGGAAATGATGTTTGTAGAACCTACTGCTTTAACTGATGTGAGTTCGAAGTTTGTATGAGGAGTTCGCAAAGCGGCTCTATCGATTGCTTCTAAAAATATGCTGGCCTGGTTTCAGGCAGATGTAGTATTGAGCCTCGTATGATGAGTCAGGATGCTCTTTAAATCTCCTTCATTGACCTAACATTTGTCTTTATAATTAAGCACCCAACTATTGATCAATTTAATGTCTAAGTTGTAAGAGTTAGCTAATGACTGAATCATGTTTACCAGATCCTAAAACTCCACTATATAATCACCCTCTCCCCCAAATTGAGCAGTGGCTTCACAAGCTTGGATGTCACCAAGATTCTCAGGATTTGCATCTTTGGCGTGTTGAGCGTGATCAGTGGAAGGCAGAAATATGGCTAGATATTGAGGAGTTGTCTGTTTTGTATGTGCCGGCGGCTTCCACTGAACGTGATATTCAACGAACTTTTAAGTATTCTTTAAGTCGCCAAGATATTGAAGATGCAGTGTTCTCAGGTCCTTAGCGAGTACTATTCCTTGCCTAATTATTGATTTGTGCAAAAAACATGTAATTTTTATTGAATAATTAGTTGACCTTGCCAAATCTTCTATGCCTATCTTGGAAATCTCTGAGTGCTTGATGGAACTCATCCCGATCGAAATCTGGCCATAAGGTTTTGGTAACGTAGAGCTCAGCATAGGCCATTTGCCACAAGAGAAAGTTACTCACCCGCATTTCTCCGCTGGTTCGAATTAACAGGTCTGGATCAATGATTCCAGCTGTATAAAGATGCCGTTCAAATAAACTTCATCAATATCATCTAGATGGATTTGATTATGTTGAACTTTAGAAGCAATGTCGCGGCATGCTTGGATAATTTCTCTACGACCTCCGTAATTAGTGGCGATGATAAATTTGATGGTGTGATTATCTTTGGTCGCAGCCATAGCCCGCTGTATTTCTGTTTGTAGTGTCAACGGTAAAGCTTCTAAATCACCGACAAAGTGTATTTGCACGCCTTCATCGATCATCTCTTGTAGTTCGCGACGTAAAACCCTCTCAAATAGCATCATCAAGAATTCCACTTCGTCAAGAGGACGTCCCCAATTCTCTGTGGAAAAAGCATATGCTGTGAGTGCTTGTACGCCCCAATCTTTACAACAGCGGAGAAGAGACTTAAGGGTATCTACCCCACGACGATGTCCGATAATGCGGGGTAATCCTCTCTGCTTGGCCCATCGTCCATTACCATCCATGATGACGGCGACATGTTTAGGTAGTCGCTGAACATCTAAATCTGAAGGGAGTTGCTTTGGAAGGCTTGAATTTAATGTCATATATTCTTGCGAGATTTGAGCAATGGGAATATGAGAGAAAGCAAAGAAAAGACTTGTTTTCTGATTTTCCTGCCTAAACTTCTCAAGCTTGGGGTAACAACTTCTCTATCCACAGATAAGATTAATCGATCAGCCAACAATTCCCTCAACTTACTGCTGGTTAAAGGGCGTCTAAGTATACCTTGTTCTGCTAATGAGATAGATCCAGTTTCTTCAGAAACAACGATGCATACACAGTTGTCAACCCGTTCGGTGATCCCCATCGCAGCACGATGTCGAGTACCGAGTTGGCGAGATGCGGTCTGCTCGGAAATAGGTAGAATAACGCCAGCTGATATGATTCGATCGCCTCGGATTAATAGGGCACCATCGTGTAATAAGGTGGTTGTCTGAAAGATGGTTTGGATTATCTCCCGAGAAATTTCTGCACTTAACTTAATTCCTGGCACTGAAAAGTCTCGTTCATCAATCGGAATATTTCGAGTTTCAATGATGAGTAAAGCACCCGTCCGATTTTGGGAGAGTTCTTTTATTGCGTCGACAATTTCATCAATGATGTTATCGGGATTTTGGGTGACCTGCTGTGCAGGACGTAGCATTTTTAACAGTTCGCCTCTCCCCAATTGCTCCAGAAAGCGTCGGACTTCTGACTGAAGAATGACGGCCATGGCTACCGCAGAGCCAATGAGTAAGAAGGTGAGTAACTGATTGAGGTAATTGAATTGCAGTAGCTTGCTAGCAACGGTTGCTAGAACGAGAAAAACGACACCTCTTACCATCCATAGGGTTCGCCGCTCAGCAATGACGAGAAGCAGCATATAAGTTAAAGCTAAAGCAAGGCTGATATCAATTAAGGAACGGAAGGTCTGAACCCAGTCATGGTTTATCAGCCATTCCTTAACCCCGTCCATGCCTTTGGCCTAACCTTCTCGTATACCTATGTCAGTTTAGCGTTATCAGTAATCAGTGCAATATTAGTAAATAGAGGGCAAGCTTGGTTATCGCTATGAAATTTAACCAGCTATTGCTCTAAATGCCTTGGCAGACAATCTTGACGAATGAGGTCTTGAAAAGTTTCTCTTTTAAGAATTAAGCTTGCGTCTCCGTCCTGCACAAGTACAGCAGCAGGTCGGGATATTCGATTGTAATTGGATGCCATGCTGTAATTGTATGCTCCGGTTCCCATTACGACCAGAACATCACCGGGTTGGCTGGGGGGGAGAGCGATATCTTTTAGTAAAATGTCCCCGGATTCACAATGTTTACCTGCGATGGTAACGATCTCTGTGGCGGAAGAATCCATGTGGTTGGCAATGGCAGCACTGTAAACAGATTGGTATGTAATGGGGCGGGGGTTATCAGACATTCCACCATCTACAGAAAGGTAGGTACGAATATCGGGAATGTTCTTTTTGGCTCCAACTTTGTAAGCAGTAATGCAGGATGTACCTACTAGAGAGCGTCCTGGCTCGCAGAGTAGCTTCGGGAATGGGATATTGGCTGTCTTACAGGCTTGCGAAATGCCGTTGCAGACGATCTCTGACCATTGAGTGATGCTGGGAGGGTCATCTGACTCAACATAACGAATACCTAGACCGCCGCCAATGTTGAGTTCGTCCATGGGTAGGCCTAGAGCCTGTGCTTTGGCTAACCACTCGACAATGACGCTGGTTAGATCTTGATGAGGTTGCAGCTCGAAGATTTGAGACCCCGATATGAGCATGAAAGCCAACCCAAGCGATTTGAGGGGTTTCTGAGCAAAAGACAAGACCTGATCAATTTGATTGGGGTCGAAACCGAATTTACTATCTAGATGTCCCGTTCGAATATATTCATGGGTATGACATTCAATGCCAGGTGTGATTCTTAGCATGACCCGGGGAGGGTTTGGCAGGGTGTCGATTGAGGAAAGAAGCTCTGTAAGTTGCTCTAGTTCGAGCCAGTTGTCCGCAATGATGGTACAGCCACATGACAGGGCCATTTCTAGTTCAGTAACTGATTTGTTATTGCCGTGAAAATAGATAGTTTCAGGATCTACGCCTGCTTGTAAGGCGGTGTACAGTTCACCCCCTGATACCACATCTAGTCCTAAACCCTCTTTAGCCACTAGTGCAGAGATAGCCATGCAGCTCCAGGCTTTGGAGGCGTAGAGGATTTGGGATGGACCAGGATAGAATTTTTGAAATGCGAGACGATACTGTTGGCAGGCAGTCCTCAGGGTCAGTTCATCTACGATGTATAAAGGAGAGCCAAATTGCTTAACGAGTTCGGTAACAAAGCATCCACCAATTACCATCTGTCCTGCTTTATCGATTTCGGCAGATAGTGGAAGTATTTGCTGGTTGGGGGAGGTCTCCATTATTGGAGTGGATGAGCTGATACTTGGTGGTTGGAGGGATTACCATAAACTGACCGGAATGGGCTTAGATTTTGTCAGGGTAGGATTAAACTCGGCAGGAGCCATCAGAGAATCTTATCATATTCAGCTGTCCCTATTGCCGTGTCTGCTGCAGGGTTCAGATTATGGAAAAGCACTGAGTACGATGTTAGCAGTATGGTCTCTCATGAATTTAATGTAGCTTTCTGACTTTCTAATCTTGTTTGAATAGATTCAGGGATATTTGGCAGGAAATCATAACCCGTTTCTTGTTCTAAATGATCGACGGTGACGATGTACCGTTGCCATTCATGGGATTTAATGCCTTGCTTATTGGGGATATCGACGGCGATCACTGGAGTATTGGCAGAAATACCGTTTATACCTAATGTGGGTCTCATCCATGACGACGATAATTTTCCCAAAGATTTTGGGGAGGAATGACTTTCCCTTTTGCGATCGCAGCTCGTTTCCCATATCCTCCCGCAATAATAAACAGTTCTTTGCCTTCATCCACTAAATCCCGACAGTGGTTTTCGAGGTCAACCCATGGCCCTCGGTTGTTATCTGGCCGCTGAGGAACAATATTGGTCATGACGAAGGTCGCAGAATGTTGACTTCTGAATTGGTTCGGATCGCCAGAAGGGGTCATATGCCCTCGGTCATAGCCACTCCGGGTATAGTCTCTCGCATCCACTTTCTCCCATTTTGGCGGTAAGCTTTGATCCGCTCGAAAATCGTTGCGACGTTCGACATCTCCTAACCAAGTTTGATCGAGCTGCCAACTCACCCAGTTGGGAATTCCCTTGCTGCGGTTGTAGGAAAGGGCAAATTGAGGCTTTTTCATCAAATAGTTATTACTGTCGGCTAAGACGACTCTGGCTTGACTAGGATTGCCAAGGGCTAGATGGTCAACATTGGATTGGGTGAATATTGAGAAGAAGCTTACATCCGGTCAAGAGTGAAAAACATAGGAATACCGTGATCGGTAGATGCGATCGCATCATCAATCCCGCAATTTTCCTTGCCAGACTAACAGGGAGTAATTTGAAAAGCCGTATCACTATTTCTCAATCCACTATTGAATTCAACAGTTGCATCCGGTCCATATTATTGAGCAATTCTTTGACAATCAGCCATAGAAGGTTGAGGGACTACTGAGCTGACTGCTTTAACTCTGTCATCGTAAATAGAGGATGGAGTGTTAAACCTTCAGCCGCCAGATTGGCTTGTCCACCCGCTTCGCGATCAATGACACACATGACATCCGTCACCGTAGCACCTAGGGATCGCAAGTCTTGGGCTGAAAGCTTGATCTGTCCGCCAGACGTCACCACATCTTCAATGATGACGAGCCGTTTTCCCTGAATCTCTCCTCCCTCAGCTAGTTTGCAGGTACCATAAGGCTTAGCCTTTTTTCTGACGAAGAGGGAAGGATATCCGCTGATTTGAGATAACATGGCCACGATGGGAATGCCGCCCATTTCCAAACCTGCTAGAGCATCAACAGGGGTAGGAATCATCGTTGCGAGATATTCAGCAATGGCTTTCAATAAAGTTGGATTTGCTTCAAATAAATATTTGTCAAAATATTCATGGCTGACTTGCCCCGATCGCAGTAAAAACTCACCTGTAATATGAGACGTGTCATAAATCGCTTTTGTCAGGTCTGCTTTGTTCATCAAAATTCGTGGAAA